>JBJMQJ010000189.1:0-5320 GCA_045802765.1 Myxococcales bacterium | reverse complement strand
CCGTCCTTGTCGCGCTTCCAGTCGATGATGCGGACGCGCTGCTTGTGCCCGCCGCCGCGGTGCCGCGTGGTCATGCGGCCGTAGACGTTGCGGCCGCCGGTCGAGTTGAGCGGCAGCGTCAGCTTCTTCTCCGGACGCGATTTGGTGATCTCGCTGAAGTCGGGCGAGGTCATCAAGCGCCGGCCCGGGCTGGTGGGCTTGTAGCTCTTGAGCGGCATGTTCCTACTTCCCCTCGAAGATGGAGATGGCGTCGCCCTCCTTGAGGGTGACGATCGCCTTCTTCCAGTTGGGGCGCATCCCTTCGGAGCGGCCGATGCGCCGGTGCTTGCCGCGCACGATCGCGGTCTTCACCCCGGTGACCTTCACCTTGAAGAGCGCCTCGACCGCCTGCTTCACCTCGGTCTTGCTGGCGCGCATGTCGATCTCGAAGGCGAACTTGTTCTCGCGGTCGCGCATGCGGTCCAGCTTCTCGGTGTCGAGCGGCCGCTTGATGACGTCGAAGCGGTTCACGAGAGCGCCCCCTCGAGCGCCTTGGCGCCCGCCTGCGTCAGCACCAGCGTGTGGTGCAGGAGGATGTCGTAGACGTTCGCGCCGTCGGCGGGCAGGAACTTGTACTTCGGCACGTTGCGGATCGACTTGAACAGCGTGTCGTTCTTGGTGTCGATGACCAGCGCGTTCTCGATCCCGAGCCGCGCGAACGCCTCGACGGCCGCCTTGGTGGAGGGCTTTTCCGGCGTCCACTTGTCGAGGATGAAGAGCGCCTTGTCGGCGTTGCGCTTGGAGATGGCCGCGCGCAGCGCCGCCTTCCGCACCTTCTTCGGCACGTGGTACTCGTAGTCGCGCGGCTTGGGGCCCATCGCCTTGCCACCGCCCACCCAGTGCGAGGCGCGGATGGAGCCCTGGCGGGCACGCCCGGTGCCCTTCTGCCGCCACGGCTTCTTGCCGCCGCCGGAGACCAGCGATCGGTTCTTCACCGCGTGCGTCCCCGCCCGGCGCGAGGCGAGCTGCGCCTTGACGGTCTCGTAGAAGAGGGCGTCGGCGTTCGTCAGCTTTGCGTTGACCAGCGCGTCGGCCAGCTCGATGGTGCCGACCTTCCGATGATCGAGATCGATGACGTCCAGGGTGGCCATGGCTAGCTCTTGATCTCCACGTCGACGCCGGCGCTCAAGTCGAGCTTCATCAGGGCGTCGAGCGTCTGCTGCGTGGGCTCGAGGATGTCGAGCAGTCGCTTGTGCGTCCGGATCTCGAACTGCTCGCGCGACTTCTTGTCCACGTGCGGCGAGCGCAGCACGGTGAACTTGTTGATCCGCGTCGGCAGCGGGATGGGACCCACCACCTTCGCGCCGGTGCGCTTCGCCGTCTCGACGATCTCGCCGGCCGACTGATCGAGCAGCTTGTAGTCGTACGCCTTCAGCCGGATCCGGATCTTCTGGGTCGCCATCCAAGAACCTCTTCTCAAAGAGCGAAGCGCACGCGGCGGGTTACCGCCCGCCGCGCGCTTTCAAAACGACTCCCCTACGCGATCACCTGCGTCACCACGCCCGCGCCCACCGTGCGGCCGCCCTCGCGGATGGCGAAGCGCAGCTCGCGATCCATGGCGATGGGCATCATCAGCTCGACTTCCATCTCGATGTTGTCGCCCGGCATCACCATCTCGGTGCCGGCGGGGAGCTTGACGGTGCCGGTCACGTCGGTGGTGCGGAAGTAGAACTGCGGCCGGTAGCCGTTCAAGAACGGCGTGTGCCGCCCGCCCTCGTCCTTGGTGAGCACGTAGACGTTGCACTTGAACTTGGTGTGCGGCGTCACCGAGCCCGGCTTCGCCAGCACCTGCCCGCGCTCGATCTCCTCGCGCTTGGTCCCGCGCAGGAGGCAGCCCACGTTGTCGCCCGCCACGCCCTCGTCGAGCAGCTTGCGGAACGATTCCACGCCGGTGACTACGGTCTTGGTGGTCGGACGCAGGCCGACGATCTCCACTTCCTCGCCCACCTTGATCTTGCCGCGCTCGATGCGGCCGGTGGCCACCGTGCCGCGGCCGGCGATGGAGAACACGTCCTCCACCGGCATCAGGAACGGCTTGTCGGTCTCGCGGACCGGCTCGGGGATGTAGGTGTCCATGGCGTCGAGGAGCTTCAAGATCGCCTGCTGCCCCTGCTCGCCCTGATCGCCCTGGAGCGCCTTGAAGGCGGCCCCGCGGATGATCGGCGTCTCGTCGCCGGGGAACTTGTACTGCTTGAGGAGGTCCCTGATCTCCATCTCCACCAGGTCGAGCAGCTCGGCGTCGTCGACGAGGTCCACCTTGTTCAGGAAGACGACGATCTTCTGCACGTTGACCTGGCTGGCCAGCAGGACGTGCTCACGGGTCTGGGGCATCGGGCCGTCGACGGCGGAGACCACCAGGATGGCGCCGTCCATCTGCGCCGCGCCGGTGATCATGTTCTTCACGTAGTCGGCGTGGCCGGGGCAGTCCACGTGCGCGTAGTGGCGCTTGGAGGACTCGTACTCCACGTGCGAGGTGGCGATGGTGAGGATCTTGGTCGCGTCGCGGCGTCCCTGGGCGGCCGAGGCCTTGGCCACTTCGTCGTACGGCACGAACTTCGACCAGCCCTTGTCCGCCGACACCTTGGTGAGCGCCGCGGTCAAAGTCGTCTTGCCGTGGTCCACGTGGCCGATGGTGCCGACGTTCACGTGCGGCTTCTTTCGCTCGAACTTCGCCTTTCCCATGGTCGTGCTCCTCGCTGGGTACTGCTTCCTTGAGTTCTTGCCGGAGGGCCGGGCGTTTTACGCCAGCGCCTACCTCTTTGCAATCAATTGCTCGGCGATGTGCCCCGGCACCGCCGCGTAGTGGTGGAACTGCATGGTGTAGATGGCCCGGCCTTCGGTCGCCGAGCGCAGCGACGTGGAGTAGCCGAACATCTCCGCCAGCGGAACGTGCGCGGAGACCACCTGCATTCCCGCGCGCTTCTCCATCCCCAGGATCTTCCCGCGGCGCGCGGAGAGGTCGCCGATCACGTTCCCCATGAACTGCTCGGGGACGAGCACTTCGGTCGCCATCATCGGCTCGAGCAGGATGGGGGCGGCCTTGGCGGCCCCCTCCTTGAAGCCGATCGAGCCGGCGATCTTGAACGCCATCTCGTTCGAGTCCACCTCGTGGTAGCTGCCGTCGAACAGCTCGGCCTCCACGTCGACCAGGGGGTAGCCCGCCAGCACGCCCCCCTCGAGCGCCTCGCGGATGCCTTTCTCGACCGGCGAGATGTACTCGCGCGGGATGGCGCCGCCGGTGACCGAGTTCTTGAAGCTGAACCCCTTGCCGGGGTTCGGGCGCACCTTGAGCCACACGTGGCCGTACTGCCCGCGGCCGCCCGTCTGGCGGATGTATTTGCCCTCCGACTTCACTTCCCTGGTGATGGTCTCGCGGTAGGCGACCTGCGGCTTGCCGACGTTCGCGTCGACCTTGTACTCCCGCTTCATGCGGTCGACGATGATCTCGAGGTGCAGCTCGCCCATCCCGGAGATGATGGTCTGCCCGGTCTCCTCGTCGGTGCGCATGCGGAAGGAGGGGTCCTCCACCGCCAGCCGCTGCAAGGCGACGATCATCTTCTCCTGATCGGCCTTGGTCTTCGGCTCGACGGCGATGTGGATCACCGGGTCGGGGAAGTCCATCGACTCGAGGATGATCGGGTGCTGCATGTCGCAGAGCGTGTCGCCCGTCGTCGCGCCCTTGAGGCCGACCACCGCGGCGATGTCGCCGGCGAGGATCTCGTCGATCTCCTCGCGCTTGTTGGCGTGCATGCGCAGCAGGCGCCCGATGCGCTCGCGCTTCCCCTTGGTGGAGTTCAGCACCGCCGAGCCGGACTCGAGCGTCCCGGAGTAGCAGCGCACGAAGGTAAGCTGCCCCACGAACGCGTCGGCCATGATCTTGAACGCCAGCCCCGAGAAGGGAGCGTCGTCGCGCGTCTCGCGGACCTCTTCCTTCCCGTCCGGGGTCTTCCCCTTGATCGGGGGGACGTCGGCGGGGCTCGGCAGGTAGTCGACCACCGCGTCGAGCAGCTTCTGGACGCCTTTGTTCTTGAAGGCGCTCCCGCAGAGGACCGGAAAGCACTTGAGCGCGATGGTCCCGTTGCGGATGGCGCGGACCAGCGCGTCGGTCTTCACCTCGTGCGCCTCGAGGTACTGGTGCAGGCACTCGTCGTCGAACTCCGCGACGCCCTCGAGGAGCTTGTGCCGGTACTCGTCGGCTTGCGCCTTCAGCTCGGGTGGGATGGGCCCTTTGACGACGCGCTCGCCCTTCTCTCCCTGGAAGCGCAGCGCCTGCATCTCGACCAGGTCGATGACGCCCTCGAACTTGTCCTCGGCGCCGAGCGGCAGCTGGATGCAGACCGGGTGCGCGCCCAGCCGGTCGACGAGCGTCTTGACCGACATGAAGAAGTCGGCGCCGACCCGATCCATCTTGTTGATGAAGCAGATGCGCGGGACCTTGTAGCGGTCGGCCTGGTGCCAGACCGTCTCGCTCTGCGGCTCGACCCCGTTCACGCCGTCGAAGACCGCGCAGGCGCCATCGAGCACGCGCAAAGAGCGCTCCACCTCGATGGTGAAGTCGACGTGGCCCGGCGTGTCGATGATGTTGATCTGGTTTGTCTGGCGGTTGTCGCCGGGCAAGCCGGGGGGGGGCCAGAAGCAGGTCGTCGCGGCGGCGGTGATGGTGATGCCGCGCTCCTGCTCCTGCTCCATCCAGTCCATCACCGCCGTGCCTTCGTGGACCTCGCCCATCTTGTACGAGACGCCCGTGTAGAAGAGGATCCGCTCGGTCGTGGTGGTCTTCCCCGCATCGATGTGCGCCATGATTCCGATGTTCCGGATGCGCTCGAGGGGGTACTGGCGGGCCACGGCGAAACTCCAGCGAGTCAAGCGCCCGCTCGGGCGGGCGTGCGGTAGGACGGGATGAAGGACGGCCTGAGAAAGATCCGACTTCTCAGAGGCGAAAGCGGGGGTTTGTATCCGCTGCGGAGCGCTGTGTCAAGCGAACGGTGGCCCGCGTGGCTACTCGCTGGCGCGGCGCGTCAACGAGACCAGGAGGGCAGGCATGCGGCTGGCTGGCACCCTGGCCGTGCTCGTCCCTGCGCTCCTCGCTGGGCCTGCGATACGATCGGGGCTCGCATTCCGATTCTGAGCCGGCCTTGACGGCTGCTTCCTCCCGGCCCAAAAGGGGATCGGCTGCACCCCTGTCTCGGAGAGGAGAACCGCATGGAGACACGGGATTTGTACCTGCTCCTGGGGATCGCGCAAGGGGCTTGATCGGAAGTGCTTCGTGTAGGATAGAGTG
>JBJMQJ010000188.1:0-18875 GCA_045802765.1 Myxococcales bacterium | reverse complement strand
CTCGAAGCGGGCGGCGCGGCCCTTCGTGGCGGTGAACTCGGGCGGGGTCAGCGAAGGGGTGTTCGAGAGCGAGCTGTTCGGGCACGTGAAGGGGGCCTTCACCGATGCCAAGGGGGACCGGGCCGGCTGCTTCGAGCTGGCCGACGACGGCACGTTGTTTCTCGACGAGATCGGCGAGATTCCGGTGAGCATGCAGGTCAAGCTGCTGCGGGCCATTCAGGAGAGCGAGTTCGAGCGCGTGGGCGGCGTGAAGACCACGCGCGTCGAGGTGCGTCTGGTGGCCGCCACCTCCCGCGACTTGAGCCGCGAGATCGGCGCGGGCCGCTTTCGCGAGGACCTCTACTACCGGCTGAACGTGGTGCCCATCCACCTGCCGCCGCTGCGCGAGCGCCGCGAGGACATCCCCTTGCTCGTCGAGCACTTCCGGCAGAAGTACAACGCGCGCCTGCGCAAGAACGTGGAGCGGATCGAGGACGACGCCCTGGCTTGCCTTTCGGCCTATGCCTGGCCCGGCAACATCCGCGAGCTGGAGAACGTGCTCGAGCGCACCATCCTCTTCGCCGAGGGGCCGCGCATCGGGGCGAGCGATCTGCCCGCGTCGCTGCGCAGGCAGCCCGCGGAGACGCCGGCGGCCGAGGCGCAGGTCGCCGCCGCCAGCGGACCGCCGGGTCCGCTCAAGGAGATCGTCAAGGGCCAGGTGCAGGCCATCGAGCGCGACCTGATCGTCCGCGGGCTGGAGGTCACCGGCGGCAACGTGACCCGCACCGCCAAGCTCCTCAAGATCTCGCGCAAGTCGCTGCAGATGAAGATGAAGGAATTCGGCCTCCGCGGCGACGACGCCTGAGCCAAAGCGATTGCACCACGGAGCACACGGAGAGCACGGAGATTCGGATTCGAAAAAAACACACGAATCTCCGTGAGCTCCGTGTGCTCCGTGGTGCGATTGTTTTTTCCAGAGAATTTGACCGATCTGCCTGCCACGCTACGCTGGCTCGAACATGCGATTAGCGACCTTTTTGTTACTGGCGGCCACGCCCGTGCTGGCGGCGCAGGTGACGGACGTCGCCACGGCGATGCAGGACGACCGGCCGTTCGAGCTCGACCTGCGGGCCGACTTCCAGCATCGCCGCGACTCGACCCGCATCCGCCGCGAGAACCTACAGGGCGGAACGATCACGCTGGTCGACGAGCTGCAGCACGACCGGACCCTGGACCAGTTCGACTTCCGCATCGCCGCCGGCCTGCACCGCGGGCTGGAGCTGCACGTCATCGCGCCCTTCGTCCTGCGCGACGTGCAGGACTGGGACTACGCCACGGTGAACGGCGTCTCCGTGGCGGCCACCAGCACGCTCGCGAACAACACCATCTCGATCTCCGGGTGCGGGAATCCCGGCTCGTGCACGACGCCGCAGCCCATCGTCGTCGCCCCGGGCCACGGCCAGCGCTCCGGATTCCGCGACCCCACCGTCGGCCTCGCCTGGGCGATCGTCGACGAAGGCCGCCAGCTGCGCCTTCGACCCGATGTGTATCCAGCCGGAGCAGCCGTCGCGACTTGGGTGGTCGGCGCCGACTACACCTTCCCCGTGCCTGGGCAGATCGACGATCCCTCCGCCTTCGGCTCCGCCGCAGCGGCGGGCAACTCCATCTCGACGAAGGAATTCCGGCGCGCGCACGTCGTGACCGGCTGGACGGCCTTCTCCAAGCGCTTTCGCGTGGCCGATCCCTACGTCCTCCTGCGCGGCAGCGTCGCCTTCCCCGTCAAGGGCGCGTTCGACAACTGTGCCAACCCCGCCGCCCTGTCCGAGGTCGCCGCCGCCAACTGCGCGAGCCCCGCCTGGCGCGACCAGGCGCGCTACCAGCCCCCCGTCCAGGTCGGTCTCGCCCTGGGCAGCGAGCTCGTCGTCGGGGAGGACCCGCGCGCGGGACAGAAGATCGCTCTCGACCTGCGCGCCGAGGTGACCTGGTTCAGCGCGGGGCGCGACTACACGCAGGTCTCCGACATGCTGGGCAAGCTGACCTACGCCCAGGAGTACGTGAACGCCACGGGCTCGCTCGGCGTGTACGGGCGATTCGCCCGCTGGGCGCGGCTGCGCGTGTACGGCACGCTGGGAATCGACACGCCGCGCTTCCTCACCACCGAGTCGATCGGAAAGGACCTGGACGGCAACGGCACCGTCGACGTGTCCGGAGGTCGCGGCATCCCGGCGCCGGAGCAGAATCCCACCTACGATTTCCGCCTCGATCAGCCCGGCCGGCGCCTCAAGGCCGACAACGTGCTCATCTGGGGCGTCGCCGGGAGCCTGGCGATCAACTTCTGACGGGCTACCGCTCCTTCAGCCTCAGCGCGAGCTGGTAGACCTCGCGCTTGGGGTGGCTCGTGGAGAGGGCCTCCGCGATGTCCTTGGGGCGCTCGCCGCGCGACAGCCGCTCTCGCACTTCGCGCTCCAGGTCGGCCGGATCCTCCTCGGCCTGCTCCTCCTCGGGCGCGCCGGACACGACCAGCACCACCTCGCCGCGCACTTCCCCGGAGAAGCGGCCCGCGAGCTGTGCGAGCGTCCCGCGCGCCAGCTCCTCGTGCACCTTGGTCAGCTCGCGCGCGACCAACGCGGGACGGTCGCCGAGCGCTGCCTGCAGATCGCGCAAGGTCGCGGCGAGCCGGTGCGGAGATTCGTAGAGGACGAGCTGTGCCCGCAGGGGGCGCAGCTCGCCCAGCATGGCGGAGCGCGGACCGGGCTTTCGCGGCAGGAAGCCGGCGAAGTGGAAGCGAGGCTGGGCGAACCCGCTGACGCTCACCGCCGCGATCGCGGCGCTCGGCCCGGGGATGGGGACGACCGCGATCCCCTCCTCGGCGGCGCGGCGCACCAGCAGCGCGCCCGGATCGCTCACCGCCGGCGTCCCGGCGTCCGTCACCAGCGCGAGCGAGGCGCCCAGCCGGAGACGGTCGAGGATCGCGTCTGCCCGGCGCGCCTCGTCGTACCCAGGCAGCGCGTGGAACGGCTTCTTCTCGATCCCGAGGTGCTTGAGGAGCTGGCCCGTATGGCGCGTGTCCTCCGCGACGACGGCGTCGCAGCTCGCGAGCACCTCCCGCGCCCGCGCGGTCATATCCCGAAGGTTGCCGATCGGCGTGGCGACGACGTACAGAGGCACGGCGACGCTACTCTTCTGCGTCGAAGGCGCCGGGGAAGTGCGCCAGGCGCGGGCCGCCGGGCGCATCCACGACGGCGATCACGTCGAAGCGGAGGTCGCGCGGTGGGCCCCGCCTGCGGGCGAGGAAGTCGCGCGCCGCCCGCACGAGCCGCTGCTGCTTGCCCACGCCGACGGTTTCCTCCGGTCCGCCGAACGCGGAGGTCGCCCGCGTGCGCACCTCGACGAACACGAGCAGGTCGCCTCGCTCGGCCACCAGGTCCACCTCGCCGCGCGGGCAACGGTGCTTGCGCGCGACGATCCGGTACCCCTGCCCGGCGAGCAGCTCCTCGGCGGCCTTTTCGCCGAGGTCGCCCAGGCGCTGCCGCGCGGTGCTCATGCCTGCACCACCAGGTCGGCGGTCCCCTGGGGAGGCTCTTCCGCGGTGCGATGGATGATCTGCGTCTGCGCGGCGATGCCCTTCAGCATCTTGGCGATGAGCGCGCGCTTCGCGGGCTCGAGCGCGGAGAAGGCGTCGTCCACCAGCACCGGCAGCCTCTTGTACGCCGCTACCCGCTCGAGCAACGCGAGCCGCAGCGCGGCGTAGGCGAGGTCCTTCAGCTGCGGCGGAAGGCCGTGGTAGGGGCCGCCGCGCCCGTCGGCGTTGGAGAGCACCCAGTGGCGCTTCTCGTCGGTGGTGCCGGAGACGATGCGCTTGTCGGTGAGCGCGGACAGGTAGGCGGCGAGGCGCTGCCCGATGGCTTCCCAGACCTCGTCCGCGGAGAGGTTGAGCAGCTCCGCCGCCTTGTCGACGAGGTTCTGCGGCACTTCGGGTTCCGCCACCACCGGTCCCGTGCGCCGCGAGCCGCCCAGCCCCATGGCGTGCCTGAGATCGACCTCGATCTCGCCGATCGGCCGCGCGAAACCCTGCGCCGAGACCTCGGCCTCGAGCTTGCGCTTCTCCTCGTCGAGCAGAGGCGTCTCGATCGGCACGCGCGCCAGGTCCGGGTGCTTGCGCAGCTCCTCGACCTCGGCACGCGCGTCGTCGAGGGAGCGGATCACCTTCTCGCGCTCCTCGAAGAGCTGCACCAGGTCCGAGGCCGAATCGACGTGCGCTGCCCTCATGGCGTTCTTGAGGAGCGCCTGCTCCTCGTTGTAGAGGCGGTGCACGGCCTGGTCGCGCTCCTTCAGGTCCTTGAGGTACGTGGCGGCTTCCTTGTCCGCCTCGTCGACCTGGATCCAGCGCAGCAGGGCGACCAGCGCGGCGAAGAAGGGGACCAGGCCGGCGAACGCGATCTGGGGATTGCGCAGCCACACCGCGACGGCGTCGATGCCGATGCCGAGGAGCAGGCCGACCACGAACCAGGGATTCCCCCAAAGGGACTCCGCCGGCGGCGGCGTGGTCTGGATGGCACGCTGGCGCTTGTAGGCGAGCTCGCTCAGCGCGTCGTCGCGGCGCTTCAGATCTTCCTTGGCGCGGCCGGCGCGCGCCGTGAGGTCCTTCATCTGCTCGGGAGTCCAGGGAGACCGGGCCAGCTCGGCCTGGATCGAGTTGAGCCGGTCCTGCGCCTCGCGGAAGCGGCGCGCGAGCTCGCCCAGCTCGTGCAGGCGCTGCTGCACCTTGAACAGCCGGTCCTGCACCCCCTCGTACCGCCGCGTCTGCTCCAGCTCCTGCTTGAGGGTCTGGACCTTGGCGCTGTCCACCACCGCCTCGGGACCGGCGACGCCGCGGCCGCGAGACGAGGGCAGCTCGTTCGACTCGAGCACGAAGAAGCTGAAGTAATGGTCGGCGGGCGGCAGGCCGCATTCCACGCGCAGGAACGACTCGATCTCCAGGTTGTCCTGCGACAGCGTGGAGAACTTCTTCCCGGCGGCGTCGAAGCGTTGCAGCTGCCGCGCGCCGCCCAGCTCGCGCAGGATCCGGTAGGGAGTGCCGTCGCCGGAGACGAGCCCGAGCCCCACCCGGGTGGGGCCCTCGCCGTCGACGAGGCGCCGCAGATCGTCGGGGCCCGGGAAGAGCGCGGCGACCAGCGCGCTGCGCAGGGAGGCGGCGCGGGAGACCACGGCCACGTAGCCGGGCCGCAGGGCGATCTGCCCCTGCGCACCGAGGTCCTTCACCCGCTGGTAGAGCAGCTCGGTGAGCTGCACGTGGCCTTCGCCCCCGGTGTGTTACTGCGCGGCGCTTTCCTCGGCGCTCTTCAGCCGCGCCGCCTTGCCCTGCAGCTCGCGCAGGTAGAACAGGCGCGCGCGCCTCACCTGTCCGCTGGCGATGACCTCGATCTTGTCGATCCGGGGAGAGTAGACGGGGAAGATGCGCTCGACCCCCACGCCGTACGAGACCTTGCGCACGGTGAAGGTGGAGCTGAGATGCCCGCGCTTCCTGCGGATGACCACGCCCTCGAAGATCTGGATGCGCTCCTTGTCGCCTTCGCTGATCTTCGTGTGCACCCGCACCGTGTCGCCCACCCGGAACGCCGGGACCTGGCCCCGGGCCTCGGGCTTCACGTTCTTCTGTTCCACCAGCTCGATCGCCTTCGCGCGCATCTTCGCACCGCTCCTTCGGACTTGCCTGTGCAGAGTGTCCTACTGCTCTCTGAAAACCAAGGAATCGTCAAGCTTCTTCTCGCTCGAGGAGCCTGAGGTCATCGGGCGAGAGGCGCAGCTTCTCGAACAGGTCCGGGCGCCTTTCCCGCGTCCGCAGGAGCGCCTGCCGCCTGCGCCAGCGCGCGATGCGGGCGTGGTCGCCGCTGAGCAGCGCCTGCGGCACGCCCGCGCCGCGGAACTCGGGCGGTCGGGTGTATTGCGGCCCTTCCAGCACCATCTCGCCCGCGAACGATTCGCTGGCGGCGCTCTCCTCGTTGCCCAGGACGCCGGGCAAGAGCCGCGCCACCGCTTCGATCACCGCCACCGCCGCGACCTCGCCGCCCTGGAGGATGAAATCGCCCAGGGACAGCTCCTCGTCCACGTATGAGACGACCCGCTCGTCCACGCCCTCGTAGCGCCCGCACACCAGGACGAGCTTCCCCCGCGCGGAGAGCTCCTCCGCCTTGCGCTGGTCGAACCGCGCGCCCTGCGGCGAGAGCAGCACCACGTGCGCCCCGGGAAGCTCCGCGCGGGCCGCTTCGATGGCGGCCACCAGCGGCTCGGGCTTCATGACCATTCCGGCGCCGCCGCCATACGGCACGTCGTCGGTGACGCGGTGCTTGCCGGCAGCGAAGTCGCGGATGTCCATGACGCGCGCCCGCAGGAGGCCCTTCTCCTGGGCCTTGCCCAGCAGGCTCTCCGCGAGCGGCCCCGCCACCATGCGGGGAAACAGGGTCAGGACTGCGACTTCCACCTACTCCTCCAAATCGAAGAGGCCTTCCGGCGCCTCGATGACGATGCGCCGCCGCTCCTCGTCGATCTCCTTGAGCAGCGCGAATGGAACCAGCGACTCCCGGCCTGCATTGCGCACCCGGAGCAGCTCTTGCAGCCCCGCGCTCACCAGTCCCACCACTTCGCCCCGCGAGCCGCCCGATTGGTCGCGCACCGCGTAGCCGAGCAGATCGGCGGCGTAGAGCTCTCCTTCCTCCGGCTCCGGAAGCGCCGCTCGCTCGACCAATGCCTCGTTGCCGCGCAACGCCTCCGCCGCGTCGCGATCGTCGATGCCACGCAGCGCGACGAGATATCCCTGGGCGGCGCGCTCCGCCCGCGCCACCTCGTACCGGCGCGGGTCCGCTTCGCCAGTCCGTAGCCACAGGGCGGGGACCTGGGTCAGCGCATCCGATTCGGGATTGTAGGGGACGAGCACGATGCGCCCGCGCACGCCGTGCGCGCGGGCGACGCGGCCCACTGCCAGGAGCTGCGCGCCGGCTCGCTCGGCCACGGTCATATCGGCCTGCACGCGACCGTCCGCGCCTGGATCTCGGAAGGGAGGCTCGCCGGATCCTCCGAGCGGAAGCAGAACTCCGGCGCGGGCCCGAGCACCATCTGCCGCTGCCAGAGGGCGCCCCGCTCGGCGATGGGCGCCAGGCGCTCGAAGAGCGCCTGATAGCTCATCCCCGCGGGCTTGGCGAACCAGGCAGAGCGCATCTCGTTCCCGGCCTTCCCCGCCTTCAGGGCATACACGCCGCCCGCGCCGCCCGCCGAAAGCGCCGCGACCCCGTCGTGCGGACCGCGCCGGGATCCGGCGACGGCAGCTTCGTTGAGCGCCCCGAGCGCTGCGAAATCGTCGATCAGGTACCAATCCTCGAACCCGGCGCCGCGCGGCAGCCACGGGGCGCCGTCGATGGCGAAGCTGCGCGAGGACCGGAATCCCGGCGGCGGGTCCGCGGCGAGCGCGCGGTGGAATGCGCCGAGCCGCTCGGCGTAGGCGGGCGCGGCCTCGGCGCTCCAATGCCAGAAGACGTAGGCGAGCGTCATGGCGACCCTCGCGAGCAGGCGCTACCGCTTCGGCTGCTCCGCGGACTTCCGGGCGCGCTTGATGAGCTGCGCCACCGTGCTGGACGGCCGCGCGCCGAGCTTCAGCCAGTGCTCGATGCGATCGGTCTTGAGGTTCACCCGTGCGGGCTTGGTGTTCGGGTCGTAGGTCCCCACTTCCTCGGTGAACTTGCCGTCGCGCGGGTTGCGCGAGTCGGTCGCGACCACGTGGTAGAACGGCGCCTTCTTCGCGCCCCGGCGCGCGAGGCGCAGCTTGACGGACATCGGTTGGCTCCCTTGGAAAAGCGGGGCTGTGTACCCGAAGGTGTCCTTCGAGTCAAGCCAGGCAGACCCAGGCGATCCAGGCGGCGAGCGACGCGGCGAGCAGCGCGGCCACCAGCCGGGGGATCGCCCGCTGGCTCATCCGCGCCTCCGGCCCAGCTCGCGCCGGTTCAAGAGCAGGGCCGCTACGAGCCAGGCGAAGAATACCCAGCACAGATCGTAGAGCGCGGGGCCGAGCGCGTGTCGATCGAAGGCGAGCGGCAAGGGATCCTGCGGACCCAGATACTTGCTCAGCTCCGCCGCGGCGGCCGCCCACCGCGGTCGTCCGAGCACGGTCGGCAAGGCGCCGCGCAGGGTCGCCCAGGCGATCGCGGCCACGACCAGCGCGCCGGCGTTCGCCCATCCACGAAGGATCACTCCCAGCGCGGTGAGCACCGAAAGCCAGGCGAATGCCCAGAGCACCGCCAGCGGAAGGAGCGCCAGCGCCGGGAGGGGGAGAGCGCGGCCGCTGCCCAGCGAGGCGATCGACGCCGCCACCCACGCGGCGGCGGTGATCGCGGCGAGCGCGATGCCGGCGCCGACCAGACGTCCGCCGACCCAGGCGGCGCGGGTGATCGGCCGCAGCAGGACGAGCTGCGCGTGGCCCGTGTCCAGCTCGTCGGAGAGCAGGCCCGCGCCCAGCGCGAGCGTCAGCACCAGCAGGAAGGCGAGGCCGAAGCCGCCGAACGTGTCGCCGATTGCGCCCGTCCGGCCGCCCAGCGCGGCGGCGCCGACGAAGCACGCGGCGACCACGAGGATCGCCGGCGAGAGGAGCTTCTCGCGCGCGGCCGCTCGCGCCACGGGCCAGGAGATCACGCGCGGCCCTCGACGATCTGCAGATAGAGCTGCTCCAGCTCGGCGCCGCCGAGCCGGACCTCGACCACCTCGGCACCCGCCTCGACGAGCTGCCGCACCAGGGCCGGGACCACGTCCTCGGAGGCGACGGGCACGCGGAACCGGTCGCCCTCCAGCGTGCCCGCGGGGATCTTCTCGGCCAGCCGGGCGGAGACTTGCGCGGCGTTCGCCAGGCGCGCCTCCGCGCGGCGTCCCCCGGCGCGCACGTCGTGGGTGCGGAGCAGGCGGCCTTGCTTGATGAAGAGGACCCGATCGCAGACGCGCTCCACTTCGCTGAGCAGGTGCGAATTCAGCAGGACCGCGGCGCCGCGCGCGCGCAGCGAGACCAAGAGCTCGCGCATCGCGGCGATCCCCGCGGGATCGAGCCCGGCGGTCGGTTCGTCGAGAAGCACCAGGTCGGGATCGCCGAGCAGAGCCAGCGCGAGCCCGAGCCGCTGCGCCTCGCCGCGGGAGTACGTCTCCGCGGGGCGCCGCGCCGGTTCCGCCAGGCCGACTTGCTCGGCGAACCTCGCCGCGCGGTCCCGGGCGGCGGCCCGCCGGAACCCGAGCAGCTCGCCGTGGAGGGCCAGGATCTGCAGGCCGGTCAACCGCCGCGGAAAGAGCGGCGCGTCGGGCGCATAGCCGATCCGGCGGCGCACTTCGAGCAACTCGGGATCGCGACCGAAGAGTCGCACTTCGCCTGCATCGGGCTCGAGGAGCTCGAGCGCGAGCTGCATCGCCGTCGTCTTGCCCGCGCCGTTCGGCCCGAGCAGGCCCACCACCTCGCCCGGTCGCACCGCGAAGCTCACCCCGTCGAGCGCCACGACCTCCTCGCCGCCGCGTCCGCGATAGACCTTGCGAAGCCCGGTCGCTTCGAGGGCGGCCGGCACGACCGTCACTTGCGCAGGACCTGCTGCAACGTCTTGCCCAGGAGGTGCGGACCGCCTGCGATGTGCACCCCGGCGGCCTGCAGGGCGGCCATCTTGTCCTTCGCCGTTCCCTTCCCTCCCGAGATGATCGCTCCGGCATGACCCATGCGCTTGCCGGGAGGCGCGGTGGCCCCCGCGATGAAACCGACCACCGGTTTGCGGTAGTTGGCCTTGATCCAGGCGGCGGCGTCTTCTTCCTCGCCTCCGCCGATCTCGCCGATGAGGATGACCGCGTCGGTCTCGGGATCGGCGGCGAAGAGCTTCATGCAGTCCACGAAGCTCAGCCCGTGGACGGGATCCCCGCCGATGCCGATGGCCGTCGACTGGCCCATCCCGAGCTGGGTGACCTGGTGGACCGCCTCGTAGGTCAGGGTGCCCGAGCGCGAGACGATCCCCACCCGACCCTTCCTGTGGATGTGGCCCGGCATGATCCCGATCTTGCACTCGCCCGGAGTGATGATGCCGGGGCAATTCGGCCCGATGAGGCGCGCCGCCGAACCCTGCAGCGCACGCTTCACCTTGACCATGTCGTTCACCGGGATGCCTTCGGTGATCGCGACGACGAGCGGGATGCCGGCAGCCGCCGCCTCGAGGATGGCGTCCGCGGCGAACGCAGGAGGGACGAAGATGACGCTCGCGTTGGCGCCGGTGTCCTTCACCGCCTGGGCGACGGTGTCGAACACCGGCACGCGGTCCTCGAACCGCGTGCCGCCCTTGCCCGGCGTGACCCCCGCGACCAGCTGCGTCCCGTACGCGAGCATCTGCTTGGAGTGAAACGAGCCCGCGCTGCCGGTGATCCCCTGGCAGAGGAGGCGGGTGCTCTTGTCGACGAGGACGCTCATCGCGAGACCTCGGGATGTGGCGGCCAGACGCGCTCGCCGCCGTCGGTGAAGCTGCCCAACCGGTCCACCTCGGCGGGGAAGCCGAGCTCGCGTTGGCTCTTGCGAGCGATGCTCTCGGCGGCGCCTCCGTCGGCGCGCCGGTAGACCCAGCCGAGCGGGAAGAGATGCTTGACTCCGTCGTCGGTGTTTACGCGGATCGCGGGACCGAGGGCGTGGGCGGGCACCCACTCACCGCCGAAGTTCCGGACGAACAGCTCGCCGAGGTAGCACCCGACGGCGTCGCGGTACTCGTTGTGCCCCTTCAGGCGCTCCACCAGATCGTCGACGAAGAGCAGCTCGTCCCGGCCCCAGGTGAGGCCGATCCCGTGCTCCCGCATCACCTGCACGAAGTGCCCGGCGGAGTCGCGAAAGTCGGCCGCGCCGGGCTTGCCGAGGATGTTGCGGAACAAGGAGGAGACGAGGCCCATTCTACTCCTGAGGGGACACCATCTCGATGGCGTCCCCCAGCGGCGATTGTCCCTCAAAGGCAATCACGCGGCTTTCCTTGCGGCGGCGACGGCCTTGTAGGCGGCGTCCCCCAGGTCGTCGGCGGGGATGATGGGGAGCCCGGAGTTGCGCAGCAGCTCCTTGCCCTGCTCCACGTTGGTGCCTTCCAGGCGGACGACGAGCGGGACGCGAAGCTGCACCTGCTTCGCGGCGGCGATGATGCCGGCGGCGATCACGTCGCAGCGCATGATGCCGCCGAAGATGTTCACCAGCACGGCCTCTACATGTGGATCGGCGAGCAGGATCTTGAACGCGGCGGTCACCTTCTCCTCGTCGGCGCCCCCGCCCACGTCGAGGAAGTTCGCCGGCATGCCCCCGGCGGTCTTGATCATGTCCATGGTGGCCATCGCCAGGCCCGCTCCGTTCACCATGCAGCCGATGTTGCCGTCGAGCGCGATGTAGTTCAGGTCGTGCTCCTTGGCCTGGACCTCGCGCGGATCCTCCTCGTCGGGATCGCGCAGGGCCGCGACGTCGGGATGGCGGAAGAGCGCGTTGTCGTCGAAGTTGATCTTCGCGTCGAGCGCGATCACTTCGCCCTGCTTGGTCAAGACGAGCGGATTGATCTCGACGATCGACGCGTCGGTCTCCTGGTAGGCGCGGTACATCGCGGCAGCGAACTTTGCGAAGGAGCCCACCGCCGCGCCGGAAAGGCCCAGCCCGAAGGCGAGATCGCGCGCCTGGTACCCGGCGAGCCCCACCACCGGATCCGCCGCCTCTCGCAGGATCTTCTCCGGGTGGCTCGCCGCCACCTCCTCGATCTCCACGCCGCCTTCGCTGGACGCCATCAGCACGTCGCGGGAGATGCCGCGGTCGAGCGTGAGCCCGAGATACAGCTCGCGCGCGATGTCCATGCCTTCCTCGACGTAGACCTTGCTTACCCGCTGTCCCTGCGGCCCGGTCTGGTGGGTGACGAGCTGCATGCCCAGCATCGCGCGGGCCAGCTCTCCCGCCTGCTCGGGGCTCTTCGCCAGCTTCACTCCGCCGCCCTTGCCGCGGCCGCCCGCGTGGATCTGCGCCTTCACCACGCAGACGGGCTTCGTCCCCATGAGCTCCCGCGCGGCGGCCGCCGCCTCGCCGGGCGTCACCGCGAGCTTGCCGCGCGGAACGGCGACGCCGAACCTGCGCAGGATCTCCTTGGCCTGGTATTCATGGATCTTCATCGAGGCACCTCGGAGGCGCCGCAGATACACCGCGCCCGCTCGCGGCGCAAGCCGATGCGCCGCGCCTCCCGATCTGCGACAATCCGGCGCGTTTGCTGAGGACCGCACAGGATGCGCTCGATCTCCTGCGCCGGGAGCGCGTCCTGACGCTCACCCCGGCGGGCGGCCCCAGGTCGCTGGTAGGCGAGATCGCGGGGGGGGTCCGCGGCAGCTGGTGGGCGCACCCGCATGGCGGGCTCATCTACTCGATCGCGACGGCGCTGGAGGAGTCGCCCGAGGTGCTCGGCGCCAAGCTGGTCCGCGGCAAGGTCACCTTCGTGCACAGCGCGCTCTGGCCGCCGCTTTTGCGCGTGGTGCTCGATCCCGAGTGGCGACGCGGAGCGGAGAAGGCGCTTCCGACCGCCGCGCGGCAGCTCCTGGTGGAAGTCGAGCGGGAGGGAATGCTGCGCCTGCAGGGGCGCGCCCCGGCGCGGCTCGAGCTGGAGAAACGCGGGTTGGTGCTCGCCACCTCCGAGCATACTCCCAGCGGCCGCCACGCGGTCGTGCTGCGCTCCTGGATCGACTGGGCACCGCCGGCGTTGCGCAAGAAGGCCCGCGCGCTCGATCTCGGGCGGGCCCTCGTCGATCTCCGCGCCGCCGGGCTGACCCTGTAGGATGCGCGCGTGCGAGTCTTCCATTGCGATGCGTACGCGGTCCCGCTGCCGCCGGGGCACCGCTTCCCCATGCCGAAGTACCGGCTGCTCCGGGACCGCCTGCTCGCGGATGGCACCTTGCGCGAGGCGGATTTCACCGCGTCGGAGCCCGTCGACCTCGATGCGCTCCTCCTCGTCCACGACGGCGCTTACGTGGAAGCAGTGGTCGGCGGCGGCCTCAGCGACGCCGAGGTGAGGCGGCTGGGCCTTTCCTGGAGCGAACAGCTGGTGCTGCGCTCGCGCACGTCGGTCGCCGGCACGGTCGCCGCGGCGAGGGAGGCGCTGTGCAACGGCATCGGCGGGAACCTGGCCGGGGGCACGCACCACGCCTTCGCCGACCACGGCGAAGGGTACTGCGTATTCAACGACCACGCCGTCGCCTTCCGCCTCCTGCAGCTCGAAGGTCGGGTCGACCGCGCCGTGATCGTCGACCTCGACGTGCACCAGGGCAACGGAACGGCCAGAATCTTCGCCGGCGACGATTCGGTCTTCACCTTCTCCATGCACGGCGCCCGCAATTTTCCCTTCCGGAAACAGCGCAGCTCGCTCGACGTCGAGCTCCGCGACGGCTGCGAGGACGCCGAATACCTCGCGCTCCTCGCGCATCACCTGCCGAGCGCTCTCGACGCCGCCCGGGCCGACATCCTCTTCTACCAGGGCGGCGTGGATCCGCTCGCGGAGGATACCCTGGGGCGGCTGCGGTTGACGCACGCGGGGCTGCGCGCGCGGGACCGCATGGTCCTCACCGCCGCGCGCGACCGCGGCATCCCCGTCGTGCTGACGCTGGGCGGCGGGTATGCCAGGCCGATCGAGGCGAGCGTCGACGCTCACTGCGGGACCTACCGCGAGGCGGGAGCAGTGTTCGGGTAAGCCGGGGCGGCGTCAGGTCCCGCGGCTGTAGTCGGTCCGCTCGGGCGGGCGTGGCCGGGGGAGCTTCTTCTGCTTGCGCGTCGACGGCCGAGCCCTGTGCGGTTCGACCCGGACGGTCGGGGCGAGATGCCGCTGCACCTGGATCTGCGCGAATCCGAGCCCGGCCAGGAACGCGGCGCCGGCGGCGAGCGAGATCCAGCCGAGCGGTGGGCGCCAGCCCCTCTGCATCACGCGTTCCAGCCTCGGGGCGAAGACGGGCTCGTTCGCGGCGGGAAGATCGTGGAGCCGCAACGCCTCGATACCGGACCACAATCCGCGCACGTCGCGCCGCACCGCCTGGCCCATGTCCTGGAAGGGGGGAAGGCGGGTCAGCGAGACTTCTGGAAGGCGCGGCAGCAACATGACAATCCTCGGATGCTCCTATGTGTAGCAGGGTGCGTGCCGGAATGCCGCACGCCGTGATTTCGCGGATTTACGACGACAGGCGCGTACAAGAACGTACGCGCGGGGCGCGGCGGCGCCGCGACGCGGGACTAAAAGCGTTGCACCACGGAGCACACGGAGGATCACGGAGTCGTTTCTTCAAAAAACCACAAACTCCGTGTGCTCCGTGTGCTCCGTGGTGCAATCGTTTTGTCAGTGCCGCGTCAGCCGGGGCCCGATCCGCCCTTGCGTTCGTCGCGATAGAGGAAGTCCCGCAGCGCCTGCAGCGTCGTCTCTCGCGCCATCTCGGCGATGCTGGAAGTGAGCGGGATCCCCTTCGGGCAGGCCTTCACGCAGTTCGCCGCCTTCCCGCAATCGCTGACGCCACCGGCGAGCATCAGCGCGTGCAGCCGCTCGGAGGCGTTCATCTTCCCGGTGGGATGGTTGTTGAAGAGGCGGGCCTGCGAGATGGCGGCCGCGCCGACGAAGGCCGTCGTCTCGCTGACTTGCGGGCAGACTTCCAGGCAGCAGCCGCAGGTCATGCAGGTGGAGAGGACGTAGTTGATCTCCTGGTCCTCCGGAGCGACGCGCGGGCCCGGTCCCAGGTCATAGGTGCCGTCGATGGGAATCCAGGCGTGCACCCGCTTGAGCGCGTCGAACATCTTCTGCCGGTCCACGCACAGGTCGCGCACCAACGGGAACTTCTTCATCGGCTGCAGCGTGATCGGCTGCTCGAGCTGATCGATCAGCGCCGAGCAGGCCTGCCGGACCTTGCCGTTCACGTTCATGGTGCAGGACCCGCAGACCTCCTCCAGGCAGGCCTGGTCCCACACCGGCGGCGGGACGCGCTTGCCGGCGGTGGTCACCGGATTGCGCTGGATCTCCATCAGGACCGAGATGACGTTCGCGTTCTTCGTGTGCGGGACCGAGAACTCGTCCCAGTGCTCGGGCGCATCGGGACCGTCGCGGCGCTCGACGCGGACCAGGATCGGGGGAGGCATTTCGCGTCCGTCTCCTTCAGGCGTACCAGCGGGGCTCGGGTTTCAGGATGGGGTTCGACAGGCTCTGGATGGGCTCGAAGGTGACCTTGGGGCCCTCCGGCGTCCAGCGGGCCATGGTGAACCTGAGCCACTTCTCGTTGCGGCGGCTCCAGGCCTCCATCCACTCGGGATCCTGCCGCGGGTCCTTGGTCTTGGGCTGCGGCAGATCGAACTCCGGCTTGAAGTGGCTGCCGCGGCACTCGTCGCGCATCCTTCCTCCGACGAGGATCAGCTCGGCGATCTCCAGCATGTTCCACAGCTGGTTCACGTAGGCGGCGCTCTGGTTGAGGGTCCGGCCGGTGTCCAGCACGTTGGCGGCCTTCCAGCGCTCCTTCATGCCGCGGATCTGCTGGACGGCCTCGTCCAGCTCGCCGTTGTGCTTCACCACGGTCGAGACCCGCTGCATCAGCTCGCCCATGTCGCGCCCGATCACGTACGGGTTCTCCGTGCCGGCCATCTTGTAGATCGACTCGAAACGCTCCGCCCACTGCTTCCGGGCCCCGAGCAGCAGGCCCTGCGGCACGTCGCCCTTGTTCGGCGCCGCGTTCTTCGCGTAGCTGATCATCGCGGGGCCCGCGATCATCCCGGCATAGATGCAGCTGAGCAGCGAGTTGGCGCCCAGGCGGTTCGCGCCGTGGTAGGCGTAGTCGCACTCGCCGGCGGCGTAGAGGCCCGGAACGTTCGTCGCCTGCTGGCGCGGCGAGTCTTTCACCATGTCGTTCCTGGCATCGGCCTCGTAGTCGACCCATAGCCCGCCCATCGAGTAGTGCACGGCGGGGAAGATCTTCATCGGCATGTGGCGCGGATCGACGCCGACGAATTTCTCGTAGATCTCCATGATGCCGCCGAGCTTGCGGTCGAGGACGTCGGCGGGGATGTGCGAGACGTCGAGGTAGACCGCCTCCTCGCCCTCGACCCCCATCCCCAGGTCGCGGACGACGTGGACGATCTCGCGGCTCGCCACGTCGCGGGGCACGAGGTTCTTGTACTTGGGGTATTTCTCCTCCAGGAAATACCACCGCTCGGGCTCCGGGATCGTCCGCGCGTCGCGCGTCTCGCCCTTCTTGCGCGGCACCCAGACCCGGCCCCCTTCGCCGCGCGCCGACTCGCTCATCAGCCGGTGCTTGTCCTGCCCCGGGATCGCGGTGGGATGCACCTGGATGAACTCGGCGTTCGCGTAGATCGCGCCATCCATGTACGTGCGGCCGTTCGCCGAGCCGGTGTTGATGGTCGAGTTGGTGGAGCGCCCGTACACGATTCCAGGACCGCCGGTCGCCAGGCACACGGCGTCGGCCGCAAAGGCCTGCACCTCCATGTTGCGCAGATCGACGGCGACGATACCGCGGCAGGCGCCCTGCTCGTCCTTCACGAACGAGAGGTACTCCCAGTACTCGAACTTCCGGACCCGGCCCTCGGTCTCGTGGCGGCGCACCTGCTCGTCCAGGGCGTAGAGGAGCTGCTGCCCGGTCGAGGCGCCCGAGAAGGCGGTGCGGTGGTGGAGCGTGCCGCCGAAGCGGCGGAAGTCGAGCAATCCCTCCGAGGTGCGGTTGAACGGCACCCCCATGCGGTCGAACAGGTAGATGATCGCCGGCGCCGTGTAGCACATGCCCTTGACGGGCGGCTGCTCGACGAGGAAATCCGCGCCGCGGATGGTGTCGTAGAGATGGATGTCGGGGTGATCGCCTTCGCCCTTGGTGTTCACCGCCCCGTTGATCCCGCCCTGCGCGCAGACGGAGTGGCTGCGCTTGACCGGGACGATGGAGAAGACGTCGACGTTCTTCCCAGCCTCCGCCAGCTTGATGACCGTCATCAGCCCCGCGAGGCCGCCGCCGACCACGATGTACCGCTCCGCCATTGCACCTCCGGACGGCGTCCATAGCGCACGTGCGGACGTCTAGCAATGAGTCGTGACGCCTGGACGAGGCGTCCCGCATCCGCCGATCGAATCGTTGCGGCAACCCCGCGACCGATGGTAGCGATTGCGCGGTTCAGAACGGCAGGGGGGCTTCCATGATCAATCGACAGGTCCGTCCGCTTGCGTTGCCGACGCTGCTCGCGCTCGCTTTGTGCGGATGCGCGAGCGCCGAGATCAAGAGCAACAAGAGTCCCGGGTATTCGAAGAAGCTCGACCGCCTGCTGATCGTCTTCCCGGTGAGCAAGTACATGCAGGAATACGAGCCGCTGCTCAAGGAGCGGATGGTCGCCGAGCTGCAGAAACGCGGCGTCGCGGCGGTCTTCGCGAAGATGGCCGAGTCGCTGGCCCTGGAGGACGCGCCTTCGGTCGATGCGCAGGCGAAGGACTTCAACGCCTCGAATGCGCTTCTCATCCGGAGCACGGTCGGCGTCATCACCGACTCCGATCGTCTGCTCGGCCAGGACTTCGACGCGCAACTCTTCGACCTGGCATCGAAGACGCGCGTCTGGCGAGCGGAAATCCGCTACAACGCGGGAGGATCGCTCAATTCGACATCGGCGCGCGTCGACACGCTCATCGGCGAGCTCGTGAAGACCCTGTCGAACGATGGCCTTCTCTAGGGAGCGGCGCGCGGACGCGCGACGGCCCTGCGGATCTAGCGCTTCTCGTTCTGTGCGACGGCCGTCTTCGCCGCGGCCGCCTTCTTGGCCGCCTTCTTGGCGACGGCCTTCTTCTGCGGCTTCTGCTGCTCCTGCTGCTGCGCGGTCTGGTGCTGGTGCTCCTCGTCGCACGCCCCCGCGGCGCCCGCCCCGAGCAACCCTGCCACTGCCGCGCCGATCCAGATCAGCTTCTTCATGGCGGACCTCGCCCGGCCAGGACGGCCGGCTGCGGGAAACCTAGCGCGACCGCGGGGCCATTGCCAGCGCCGTGTGGCCTTCCAGTCCGGCGCGCGACTTGCTACAGCGTCGCGTCATGGACGAAATGGGCGCGCTGCGATTCGTGGACCTGGAGACGGCGCGCGCGTCGCGCGGGCGGCGGCCTGGCGAAGGCCATCGCTCCCGCGCTGCGCGAGCATCGCGACCGCATCGCGCCGCGGTGGCTCGCGCTCCCCGGCGGGCCTACAGCTTGATCTCGTCGACCGTCTTCTTCACCGACTGGAAGGATTTCTGGAACATCGCCTTCTCGTCGCCGGTCAGCTCGACCTCGAGGACCTTCTCCACTCCGCCCGACCCGATCACCACCGGCACGCCCATGTAATAGCCGTCGATCCCGTACTCTCCTTGCAGCAGGGCGGCGCAGGGGAGCACGCGCTTCTTGTCGCGCAGGTAGCTCTCGGCCATGGCGATGGCGCTGGTCGCCGGGGCGTAGAAGGCGGAGCCGGTCTTGAGCAGCGCGACGATCTCGCCGCCGCCCTTGCGGGTGCGCTCGACGATCGCGCCCAGGCGCTCCTTGGAGAGGAGACGCTCCAGCGGGATTCCACCCACCGAGCACATGCGGGTGACCGGCACCATGTCGTCGCCGTGGCCACCCAGGACCAGCGCCTGCACGTCCTGGATGGAGACGTTCAGCTCCTCCGCCACGAAGAGCTGGAAGCGCGAGGTGTCGAGCACGCCGGCCATCCCCACCACCCGCTCCTTGGGGAAAGAGGTGATCTGCTTCATCGCGTAGACCATCGCGTCGAGCGGGTTGGAGATCACAATGACGAACGCGTTCGGGCACTTCTCCTTCACGTTGCCGGCCACGTCCCGCATGATCTTGATGTTCACGCCGAGGAGGTCCTCG
>JBJMQJ010000187.1:0-6316 GCA_045802765.1 Myxococcales bacterium | reverse complement strand
GACTTCGAGATCACGGCGCTGTCCACCAGCCGGCGCGAATCCGCCGACGCCGCCGGCAAGCTCTTTGCCGTGCCGCTCGCGTTCGACAATCATCAGGAGCTGGTGGACAGCAGCGCCGTGGACGTCGTCGCCGTCACCGTGAAAGTCCCGCATCACCTGGAGCTGGCGAGTGCGGCGCTCGACGCGGGCAAGGCCGTATACTGCGAATGGCCGCTCGGCAACGGCTTGAAGGAAGCGGAGATCCTGGCTGCGCTCGCCAAGAAGAACGGCGTCCTCGCCGTCGCCGGACTGCAGGCCCGCTCTGCGCCGGCGGTGGCCTACGTGCGTGACCTCATCCAGCAAGGCTACGTCGGCGAGGTACTGTCCACCACGCTCGTCGGCTCGGGAATGGGCTGGGGACCGACGGTGGAGCCATTCAACATCTACCTCAACGACAGGAAGAACGGCGCGACGATGCTGTCGATCGCACTGGGCCACGCGGCGGACGCGCTCTGTCACTGCCTCGGCGAGGCGCGAGAGCTCACGGCCAACATGACCATGCGCCGGAAGTCCTTCACCATCGCGGGAACTGGCGAACGCAAGCCCATGGCCGCGGACGATCAGGTGTGCGTCACCGGGCTGCTCGAGGGCGGAGCCGCGTTCTCCATCCACTATCGCGGTGGAATTTCGCGCGGCACGAATCTCATGTGGGAGATCAACGGCACCGAGGGCGATCTGCAGCTCACCGCCGCCGGCGGCCAAGCCCAGATCTTCGAGATGACCGTCCGCGGCGGCAGGGGCGCGCAATCCTGCCTCGAGATCCTGCCCGTGCCGGAGCAGTACCGGTGGGCGCCGCCGCAAGGCCCGGGCACCAACGTCGCCCAGGCGTACGCGCATTTCGCCCGCGACTATCGCGAGGGAACGAATCTCTGCCCCACCTTCGACGACGCGGTCACGCGCCATCGCATGCTGAACGCGATCGAGACGGCTGCGACGACCGGGCAGCGTCAAACGCTCGCGAGGTAGCGCCCGACCCTGTACCATCATGGCCGGTCGGCCTCCTTGTTGATCCACGCCATGACGGCAGCTCGCAGGGCGGCGTGGAGCGGTATGCCTTGCGCCTTCGCGCGCTTTTCGAGATGCCTCCAGACCTTAGCCGGGAAACGAACTGAACGAGGGACGGTCGGACCCGTCTCCATCCCTTTCTTCGGCCTGCCCCGACCAGCGTGGATGGAGATTCCTTCCTTCGCGATTCGGAGCGCGTATGGGTTGCGACGGACCTTGGCTTTGTCGAAATCTACCTCGGGCATCTCGCGGAGGGACGCGCGGGTTGGCTCGCGAGATTTCCTACTAGATGCCTTCTTCATAGTGTTTCCTCTCGTGGGATGTAGCGCGTCTCGCGCTGATAATGCGGATCATGTCCTCGGACTGCTCGATGAAGACAACGAGCAGAACACGTCCCTTCTCGGACTCACCGACCAAGATTGAGCGCTCAGGGGCCAGCGGCTCCTCCAGCATTGCCGCGAGCGGATCCGCGAAGACAGGAGCGGCCTCTACGAACGAGACTCCGTGCTTCTTCAGGTTCGACGCGCCTTCTTCGGGTCCCACGTGAACCGCACGAGAATAAGTGTAATACACTTTTGTGCCCGCAAGGACGTCCGGAGCCGCAATTTGGTCAGCCCGTGGTCAACAACTCGCCAGAGGTCGCTGCACGTCGCCTTGGCCGGGCGACGGTCATCGTACTCGTTTCACGCCGGCGCGCGCCTGAGCGGCTACCCGGTTCATCTCCACGACCATCTTGAACTTATCCTCGAACGGCAGCCGTGCGAGCTCGCGTCGGTGCGCGACCTTCGATGCCGCGATGCGATCGATCGTGTCTTTCGCACTCAACCCTTCAGCGGCGCGTTTCGAGGAACTTTTTCCAGCGGTCTTCGAGCCCATGGGCCTTGAGGATAGCTTCCAGGCGCGCTTCGTCCAAGGGCTCTCGCCCGCTCTCGAGCAGATGCTCGATCTTCAGTCGATCAGTCGCGCGGTTGGTCTGCAGCGCTACGGCAACCGCATGTTCCGCGCTGAACACGCGGGTCTTCTGCTTGCCGACTTCCACCGTGCGCGCCTCCGTTACCGCCTCCCGAACGAGAGGCGTCGGCGCGGGCAGGAATTGGACCGGAAATCCTTCGATCAGGACCGCGTCCCCCTCGGACTCGTAGCCTAGCCGATGCAGTTCCTCGAAGAGCTTGTCGAGCAAGATCAGGCCGCCGGAGGTGGGCAGTTCCGCGAAGACGTCAAGGTCGCGGGTCGTCATCGGCTCGGCATAGAAGATGAACGCGAACGCGCGGCCGATCGCATGCTGGCCAATGACATCCCTTCGCTGCAGGTCATTGAGCCGCTCGATGATCTTCTCGAGATCCGGCGTCGGCATTTCTAGCGCCCCACTGGTTTCCACGAAAACTGAGTCAGTCCCGAATCAAGATGCGGACTCGCGAACAGGTTCACCGTACCGCGATTCGGACTCTCCATCGCGATCGGGCCGCAGGGGCGCCTCCGCCAGTTCGAGCGCCGCCGAGGTGAGGGATTGGCCGGCGGCGGGATCGAGCATCCGATCGAAGTCGTTCATCGTACCCAGGATCGTCCGGCTGTTCGTTTGCGCGAATACGATCTTGGCCATCTACCTCTGGTCTTCTTCAAGCTGTTGGAGCGGGACGCCGAGCGCACCAAGCACCTCTCCCAGCGCCGCAGCGAGTCTCGGAGCCAACGCCCCCGAATCGCGTGCGGGAATCAGAACCGGCAGCAATGTCCGCGCGCTGACCGCGAGGATGAGTGGTTTCCGGTAGCGCTTCTACCAGAGGTTGGATGGCGCCTGGATGCCGATTTCACCAACGGTGACGACTGGCGGGTGGTGCAGCTGACACCTCCCGGTCTGCTGCGGCAAGAGACTTGGCTGGGAGGAAAACACGGAGTCGACGGAACGCTGGCGTCGATCCGTTCGCCGTTCAGCGCATCCTGCGCCATACAGACCTGCGCATCACGACCGAGGTGTACGGCCACCTCGTGCCTGGCTATCTCCGCAACGCGATCAACAAACTGCCGCTCGCCGGCGCCGCGGATCTGCTGCCGACAAAGACCGGCTCGGTGGAAGACGCTCCGCTTGGTCCGCCCGTGGTCCGCCAAGAGCCTGTCCCAAAAGCCAAGGCCGGATCCGCCTCGAATACCTCAGCGAGATCCGGCCTTCTGATTGGTTGCGGGGGCAGGATTTGAACCTGCGACCTTCGGGTTATGAGCCCGACGAGCTACCGGACTGCTCCACCCCGCGTCAGACGTTCGGGGCCGCGGATATAAGGCGGGCGGAGGGTAGCTGTCAACGGCGAACGGCGCCTGCCCGGCTGGTCAGGAAGGCTGCGCCGCCGAGTCGGCTAGAGGCGTCCCGCAGGCGGAGCGGACGGCGGCGACGAGTTGCTCCGGCGAGAACGGTTTGTGCAGGACGCCGTTGGCGAGGTCCGCCGCGTCGGGCGCGCCGTCCGAAGCGCTCATCAGCACCACCGGTAGCTCGCCCATGGACAGCTCGCGCTTCACGAATCGCACCACCTCGGCGCCCAGGCCATCGGGGAGGTCCGACTCGATCAGCACGGCGGCGGGAGTGATCGTACGGAGGAACATCCGCGCGTGCGTGGCGCCGGGCGACTCGAAGACCATGTACCCGGCGGACTCGAGGAGCTCGCGGCAGCGCTGGCGGACTACGTGATCTCCGTCAACCAGCAAGATGGAGTCGGAGCGCGACATCGCCGCCGATCTAGTCCTCCCGGGGCCGCCGCGAAAGGGTGTGGAGGTGGTAGGGAGTGCGCTGGAAAACTGCGGGACTCAGCGCACCGCGCCCGCCGCCCGAAGGGCGGAGATCTCCGCGTCGGATGCGCCCGCCTCGCGGAGGACTGCGTCGGTGTGCTGACCGTGCGCCGGAGCGCGGGCCGCGGGCAGGTCCGCCGTAGCGACCAGCGCCGGCAGCGAACGCGGACGGCCGTCGCGGAGCCAGAGCGAGCGCGCGAGGTGCTGGGGATGCGCCGCCAGCTCCTCGACGCGCAGAACCGGCTCGGCGCAGCAGTCCGCCGGCCCGAGCAACGAGGCCCATTCGTCGCGCGTGCGGCCGAGAAACAGCTCGTCCACCGCCGGACAAAGCGACGGGTCGAACTGCTGTCCTTCCCAATCCGGCCGCCCGACCGCCGCGCAGAAACGCTCCCAGAACTTCGGCTCCAGGGCGCCCAGCGCGACGGCGCCGCCCCCGCGGCACGCGTACACGCGGTAGCAGGGGCGATCGCCGCGGAGCACGTCCTCGGAAGCCGGATCGGAGAGGCGCGGAATCAGCGCTTGCATCGCTCCCTCGGCCATCGCGACGTCGAGCGCGCACCCGCGGCCGGTCGTGCCCCGCTCGACGAGCGCGGCGAGCACCGCGACGACCGCCTGCAAGCCGCCGCCGAAGAAGTCGGCGAACTGCGCGCCCGGCACCGCCGGCGCGTCCCCGGGGCCGCACCGGGAGAGCACGCCGCCGAGCGCCAGGTAACCGATGTCGTGTCCCGCCCTGCCCCGGAGAGGTCCGGTCTGGCCGAAACCGGTCAGCGAGCAGATCACCAGGCGGGGAAACTCGGCGGAGAGCGCGGCCGGAGCGCAGCCGAGCCGCTCCAGCACGCCTGGGCGGAACCCTTCGATGAGCACGTCGGCGCGCCCGCAGAGCCGCCGCAGCACGGCGGGCCCCTCGCGCGACTTCAGATCGATCGCGATGCTGCGCTTGCCCCGGTTGAGCGCCTCGAACTGCCCCGGCAAGCCGCGCAGGAGGTCGCCCTCCGCCGGGTCCTCCACCTTGACCACGTCCGCGCCGAGGTCCGCGAGCAGGAGCGTCGCGTACGGCCCTGGGTACAGGCGCGTCAGGTCGACGACGCGAACGCCTGCGAGGGGGCCGGGCATGGCGGGCGCGCCGGAAGCGGCGCTACCCGATCACCTTCTGCAGCTTCATGGCGAGGCCCATGTCGCCCTTGATCTTCAGCTTGCCGCTCATGAACGCCATCTGCGGGTTCATCTTCCCGCTGACGATGTTCATGAAGTCGCCCGTGGCCGCGGTCACGGTGCACTTGGCGGCGCCGGTCGAGCCCGCGGTCACCGCGCCGGGTTCCTTCGTCAGATCGACCGTCCAGACGCCGCCGTTGTCGCCGGTGATGTTGAACTCGTACACGGAGTTCACGGCCTTGGAGTTGTCGGGCCTGTCCTGCAGCTTCTTGGCGATCTTCTCCTCGAAGTACTGCTTGGGCGTGGTGGGGGCGTCGGCCATGGGCGGTCTCTCAGCTCGTCGGTGCGACTGAATGGTCATTCATTCAGGGGCGGCGCAGACTAGCGACGCCCTCCCGAGGTGTCAATGCGCGCGCGCCTTCGTCGTCTCCTCCCACGCGGCCCGCGGTGGCAGCGTTTCAGTCGATCGGCTCGCCCGCGTCGTCGTGGATGTCGCTGTCGTGCGGCGGCTTGTCCTGTGTGCCCGGTCCCACTCCACTCCGGCCCGGGTGGTCCGGGATCACGACCACGGCCTCGCCGACGTTGTTCGTGTAGTCGGACTCGGGAAGCTGGTGGCAGAACCCCGCCGCGTCCTTGAATCGGCAGGGATCGTCGGGACCGGTCGACACGAAGGCCGGATTCACCGTGATCCGGATGATGTATCTGCCCGGCGGCACCGGCAGCTGACCATCGCCTCCGTCGAGCACGAACATCTGGCCCTGCAGTTGCCAGACGTAGACGTCCGACCATCCGTGGCTGATCCCCTGATTGCCCGGAACGCCGACACGACCACAGTTGCGATACGCCCAGGTCTTCACCGCGCCGTCAGCCACGGGCGCCGGGGAGACGTCGATCATGCAGAAGCCGCGCTTCGCGGCCCTCCAGACGTGACCCGTCGCCGGATCGATCAGCTCGTAGCGGGCGTAATGACGGAAATGGAAATGCCGATGGCAGGTGGCGAACTCGTACAGGCCGTCGTTGTTGTTGAAGTGCACGTTCGGGTCGCCGATGAAGATGTCGCCGTCGCCCACGTTCGGCGTCGAGACGGTGAAGCGGATCACCCGGTGCGTCCCCGCGCTGATCCCGCCTTCGATCGCGTCGCACGCGGTCGCGGCAAAGTCCTCGTCGCGGACGATCCAATGGTTCTGCAGCGTCTTCGCATCGACGATGAGATCCGGCGTCCCGATCAGGTCCGGGGGACGATCGCCCGCCAGCGCGGGCAAGGCGAGAGCGCAGATTGCGAGCAGGATCTTCCTCATGATGGTCCCCCTTGGCCTGGAAAGAGGATGCCTGCGTACGCCCCGCGACG
>JBJMQJ010000014.1:0-18142 GCA_045802765.1 Myxococcales bacterium | reverse complement strand
GCGCTGCGAGGCCGCCCGCAACGTCCTTGACAGAGCGCGCCGGGGCGGCTTAATCAACGCGGCGCTCCGCGGAACTAGCTCAGCTGGTAGAGCGTCGCCTTGCCAAGGCGAAGGTCGCCGGTTCGAACCCGGTGTTCCGCTCCATTCCCGGACCCCTGCGACCTTCGCCGGTTTCAGGGGTTTCGTCTTTCTGGTCTCCATCCCGCCTCCCGCGTCCAAGGGGGCCCGCGCGAAAAGCGACGCAGTGAGTGTCGAGATCGTCCGCCGGAGGGCAGCTCCCTCTTCGGGACGGGCGGCAGGCGGTACATCGACTTCACGGCTGGCTGGTGCGTGGGGAACCTCGGCTGGGCCTCGAGGAGGTCGGCGCGGCGATGCCGGATTTCGACCGTCTCGACTACAAGGCGCCCGGATGCCTCTACCGGCCCCGGGCGCAACTTGCCGGGCTCCTGGCGGAGATCGCCCCGGGCGAGCTCAACGGGCCTCGAGATCCCGTTGCTGCGCTCGTCCCGGAGCGTGCCGCGACTCAGAGCTTGTGGTTCGGGGAGCGCGTCGGGCGCGTGTTCGTCAGCGTGACGCTGGCCTTTTGGACCGCCCCGTTTGCCACGTTGTACGAGAGCTTCAGCGACAAGAGCGCCGAGCGCGCGTTCATGTGGCCATCCGAAGTGTCCGGATAGACCGCGATGGAGGTCTCCGTGGCATCCGTCGGCGAGAGGACGCGCGTCAGGATCGCATGGCCTGAGTTGGTATATGGGGTTCTCGTCTTCACGCCGCTGCACTTCAAGTCCTGCGTGTTGACGGTCACGACCGCGTTCGGCTCCCCTGCCGGATCGGGCTGCACCGTCACGGAGAGCTTCACCGGGCCCGAGCACTTGACGTTCTCTGGCGCGCCCACGAGCGTCCCTGATACGTGCGTCGTGAAGCTCGAGTCTGCCTCCTGCGCGCGCGCAGCAGGAGCCGCGAGGAGAAGGGCAACGGCGAGACCGAAGAGATGGAAGACTTTAGCATTCATGTTTCACCTGGTTCGCTCAGTACGCGGTTGGCAGGATATCGTCCGGCGGGACGAAGGTGACGCCTTGGCAGGCCGGGATGGGCGTGGGCAACGGGTTCAGCTTGGAGAAGCCCAGTGGGTCGAGGTCCCATCGCAGGAGCATCGCGTTGTCCTCGTGGGTGGTGTTGTGGCAGTGCTCCATGAAGGTGCCCGACCAGTCGCGGAACTGGATCGCCAGGGTGACGCTACCCGAGGGTCGCAGCCGGTAGACGTCCTTTCGGCCCTTCTCCCACGCCGGGACGTTGACGGAGGTGCCGTTGCGCAACTGGATCTGGCCCTCCTCGAAGTGGATGTGGATCGGGTGGTCCCATCCGCCCCCCTTGTTCGTCAGCGTCCACAGTTCGCGGCCGCCGTTGCCGTTCGGCGCCGCCGAGATACGGCCGTAATCGGCGTCCAGGATGGCCCCGCCGTCCGTGCCGATGCCCCACGGCCCTGCGCCGGCTGTGCTGCCCGTGGTGGTCGCCGTGGCGCCGCTATTGAAGACGAAGTCGCGCCGCCTGCTGACGCCGCCGATCACCGGATTGGGGATCAGGTGCAGGGGCACCTGGCTCACGTCGGGCGTCGGAGGATCGCGCACGACGCGGAACTCGAGGAACATGCCCACCGCCGGGTCGAGCGCCGAGCCCGCCAGCGCCTGCGCGAGCGTAAGGTCCTTGTTGGGCTTCCTCCCGTCGATGTGCTCGGCGAGGTTCACCATCCACACCTTGTCGTTCACCTGGTAGCGCGAGAAATCGATCACGATGTCGTACCGCTCGGCGATGCCGAGCTCGTCGAGCTCGGTCTGCGTCACCGTCGTCGGCAGCAAGTTGCCGTCGTTGGCGATCTGGATCATCGGGGAATGGTCGCTCAGGGCAATCTTGAAGAAGCGCGCGACCGCGCCGTTCAAGATGCGGAAACGGTACTTGCGCCGCTCGACCTCGAAGTACGGGTTGTCGGCCAGGTTGACCGTGACGCGGTCGCCGAGAAAGCCGTCGGTCTGGAGGGGATTGAACCAGAGCTGGCCGTTCGCGTCCCACGCCTTGTCGGCGAGCATGAGGTTCACGTCGTAGTCGAGGTTCGCCCACGACTTCGCGCTGCCGCTGGGAAGGCGCAGGTTCACGCCGTCGGCGATCGCCTCGTTGCCGCGGTCCAAGGCGCTGTAGATGTTGAACATCCCAGCCATGCCCTTGTACACGTTCTGCGAGGTGAAGCTGAACATGTGGTCGTGGAACCAGTGCGTGCTCATCGTCTCGTGCCAGTCGCCCGCGACGCGGTAGGTGCCGCCGGCATCGTCCGGGGCTGCCGCTTTCGGGTCCGCCGCCGTCGTGTTGATGCTGCGGAAGCCGGCGAGCACGATTGGCCAGTGGTAATCGTAGAACTGGCCGGGGTAGAAGAACGCGCCGGTGAAGCCGTCGTTCTCCGCGCCGTGGTGGCCGTTGTGCTCATGCGTAGTGATGGTGTGGGTGCCGAAGCCGCCGTTCTGCGCCGCGTCGAACGGCAGGTTGTTGTGCTCGCGGAAGAGGATCGCCTCGCCGTAGCGGCCGATGACGAGCTTGGGCGGGATCGTGCCGTTGAAGGTCCATAGCTTCAGCGGGTCCTGGACTGGCAGGCCCGGGTGGAATCGCGCCGGGAACGCGACCGTCGGATCGATTCCCGAGTTGAGCTCCGGCGGTACGCCCGGATTGTAGGAGGCGTTCGTCTTGGCCCCTTCTGTGCTGATTTCGACCGCCACCTGCGGCGGGAAATCCGCGAAGCCCTGGTGCGCCCAGAGCGACCCCGGAGGACGCCCTTCGATGGGTCCGTTTCCGCCCCCGAGCGCCGCATTGCAGGCCTGTTGCGTCTGGTTCGACTGCTCCGTCGGAGGAGGGTTCAACGACGCCACCGGGTTCCGCGGCAGCACGTCGAACCGCGGCATCGGCTGCGTGAATTTCTGCACGCCGAACATGGGGCTCGGCGTCCCGCCGGTCGGGATGACCGCAGACGCTCGTGGCGCGAACGCTCCGAGGCCGACGGCGAGTGCCGTCGCACGGATGACCAGACAGATCAGCCCCGACCCGATCGGGTGAGCCTTCGCCGCTCGGGCATTCGCTCCGCGAGAATGCATGTGGTTCCTCCGCTCATTCCACTGAATGTACGATTGCCAATGCATTGAAGCTTCGCATCACCTGCGAAAAGCGGGTTCAGCGCCGTCTCGCCCTCCCGGGCGTCCGCGCGCGGAACGGGATGGGGTCGACGGACGACGGATCGACTACGTCCGTCTTCGCCTCTGGAGCACCCGCGACGCCGACCACGCCGACCCTCCCGGATGCGACGACGGCGCCGTCCAGGCTGAGCTGCACGTTGAACCGGCCCGGCCCCCGCGGCGTCAGCTCCACTTCGAAGACGCCGTCCTCCACCTCCTCGACCTTCAGGTTCCGCTCCGGATCGTTTCCGTGGAAGACCGAGGCCGACACGCGGCCGCCGGAAACGGGGCGGCCCGAGGCCCGGTCGCGGGCCGCGAACCTGAGCTTGCTGGGCTCATCGACGTTCACCCGCATGTCGGGCTCGAAGAGCGGCTCGGCTTGCACCGGCGGCAGGTCCTCCGTCTTTGCCGGTCTGACGATCTCGATCCGTCCCCGGCCCTCGGGGACGATGGCCGGCGCGAGCTCCCGGGCCGGCACCGCGGCCATCGTCGCCGTGCTCTCCGGCTCCTCCGGGAGAGGATCCCGCTGGAACCACTGGATCGCGACCAGGCACACCACGCTCGAGACGGCCAGCAACGCCGCCCAGAGACGGAGCGTCCTCGGGGTGTCACCTGGAACGGCGAGCGCGGATGGGCGGCGAAGCGGGGTCAACGGGACCTCCCGCGGGCCCTCTTCCGCTGGGTGACGTCCACGTCGGCCTCGGGCGGCTCCTCGACGAGGCCGTCGGACACGCCGACGACGCCGAGCCGGACCGGCGGAATCGAGTCGGCCGGCGTCCCGCGGATCGCGGCGGCGACCGCGTACTGGCCCGGCCCGGCAGGGCTGAACGGCACCACGAAGACGCCCCTCTTCAGCTCTCGCGCAGGCAAGGGGACGGCGGCGTCCCCCGTACGGTGGCGCAGGGAGAAGGAGATGTCGGCCAGCGCGACCGGCACGCCCTTGTCCGTTGCCCGGAACCGCAGGTTCACCGTCCGCTTGGGCTTGAACCTCGTGTGCGTGTCGAAGAGCGGCGCGAAGGACACGCCCTTCGCGCGCGCCGCCCGGTCGGAGGCTCCGGCCCCCGCCGCGGAGAGCGCCAGGGCCATCCCGGCGAGCAGAACCAGCCGCGGTCGCCGCCACCCGCTCGTCATTTGTTCTTCCACAGTTGCAGCGCGTAGAAGTAGTTGGGACCGCCCTGACCGTCCGCATCGGAGACGACGATCTCGTAGTCGCCCGCGACCGCGGCGCGGAACGACGTCTCGATCATGGGACCCACGCGGTCGACCGCTTCGGCGAAGTTGCTCTCCCCTTTGCGGTCGGCCGAGGTGTACGACAACAAGGTGCCGCTCGGATCGCGCACCTCGAGGTTCGGGACGAGGCCCGATCCCCAATCCGACAGCTGGGTCCCGATCCCGCCACCCGGCGCGGCGTACAGCGAGACGGTCACCAATTGGCGCGTCTCGGCGTGGATCTTGAAGTGGTCGGTGTCGCCCGCCTTGCCGACCGTCCCGGAAATCCACGTGTTGGCGCCGATGGCAGTCGCTTGCGCCGTGGAATCGTTCGGCTCGACTTCGCGGGCCGAGCCGGCGACCAGCTCGACACGGAGCCCGAAGCGGCCGGCGGCCGTGCTCCTCACGCGGACGAAGTAGGTCGCCGTCGCCTGCAGGATGGTCTGCCTGACGTTGTATTTGCTTTCCGTCGTGCTGGCGAACTGCGCCCCGCTGGACAGGGCGGTGCCATCGGCGGCGAGCAGCACGGCATCGCCCTGTGGGGCAGGGCTCGGGGTGGTGGCGCCGGTGGTGGTCGAGGTCGTGCTCGTGCCGGGGTTCATCGTGAAGGAAGCGCCCTGCAGCTGCGTGCGGTCCTGGACCACCAGACGGACCACGTCTCCTGCGGTACCGCCGAAGGCGAAGTACTGGTCCCCCGCCGCCGTGAACGAGCCGGCGACGTCGGCGCCGTACTTGATCGCCATGGCGGTGGCGGTGGAGGTGTTCCCGGCGGTCTGCGCGACGGGGGCGTACGCGGACGGCTGGTACGAGAGGAAGTAGGGGCTGCTGCCTGTGTTGCCCGCCGCGGCCGAGCGCGTGACGCGCACGTAGTAGGTGCCAGCCGTGGTCACGATGTAGTCGATCGCCGGATCGAGGAAGTACGTCGTCTCGTTCGCCGCCAGCACCGCGCCGGTCGAATCCTGCAGCTCCAGGCGCGGGCTCCAGGTGAGGTCGCCGTACGCGGCGCCGTTCCGCGAGGCGTAGACCTCGAGGTGGATGCGCGCCGGGCCGGTGAGGGAGATCTTGTAGAAGTCCGAGGCCGCCGGATTCGCCGCCGTGTAGTCGTAGTGCCCAGCGAGGAGCCCCGGGGCCAGCGCCTGCGCCGTGGCGATGGTGTCGTTCTGGCCGGTGGCGCCCCACGGCTCGGTCTCGATCTGCGGCGTCTGCGAGGCGACGAATCCGATCGCAACGCCGAACTTTCCGGACAAGAAGCCGGGCTGGTCAGCGTCGCACACGAGGTAGTAGTCGCCGTCCTTCGGGACGCGCAGCAGCAGGATGTCGTTGTCCACGCGCCGGGAGTCGGCGTTGATCGCGCCGCTGCGCTGGATTTCCGTGACTCCGTCCGGCGCGATCAAGCGCAGCCGCAGTGAGGTGTCCCAGTTGCCTTGATCGATCCGGTTGGCGACGCTCGCCACCGACAACACCTGGCCGAGCTTCGCGCGAAACCTGTAGTAGTGCACCTCGCCGGGGCCGAGCGTGCCGAAGATGGGCACCTTGGGGCTGATCAGCTGCGCCGACGCCGTCGAGTTGTTCGGCGAGAGCCCGGCCGTTTGCTGGTCGTCCTGCGACCAGGTTACGTCGAACGACGCAGGCGGCGCCGATTGATCGTTCGGCGACGAGGCCGTGAGGCTGTAGCCCTGCCCCGCAACGGGGATCACCAGGTTGGTGAAGGACGCCACTCCGTGCACCGCGTTCATCGACGTCGTTCCCTGGAGCGTGGTCGCCGTGGGGTTCGCGCTCAGGGCGAGGGTGATGGTGTCGGACACGTCCAGGAGGTTTCCCGCGTCGTCGCGGACGGAAACGTCGACCGGGAACTGCTCGCCGGGCATGGCGGCGGGATAGAGGTCGATGCGCAGCGACTTGGGCTCGATCGGCGTGATCGTCGAGGTCGAGCTCGATTGCTTCGCCGCGGTCGGCGCCGAGGAGTTACACGCCTGGTTCGCGAGCACCGCGACGGTGGCGCCGAGGGCGAACGACAGCTTGAGTCGATTCACGGAAATCCCCCTTCGAACGAACGGGTTTGGATGGCGATTCGATCGCGGCACGCGGCGCCTCAGTGAGCGTGGGGATCGAGGCCGAGGAAGGTTCCCAGCGCGGGCAGGCCCTCCGCGGAGCGGCCATTCGCGCCCACCTGCGGGAGGCGGATCACCTCGTCGCAAGTGCTCGTGGTGCAGGTCACGGTGCTGCTGTCTCCGGGCGAGCCGTTGGGGACGAACAGCTCAGGGTGGTCGAAGGGGGCCTTCTCCCAGCGGACGCGGTCGTCGGTCAGCGCCAGGAGGAAGTCGACGATGCGGTTCTTCGCGTACTCGTTCATGCCGTCGAGCCGCTCGATGTCCGAGTCGAGGTTCGCCATGTTGTGCTCGAAGAAGTCGCCGCCGCGCGTGTAGAAGTCGACCACCTGCATCAGCGTTGCCTGGCCGCCGTTGTGGAAGTACGGACCGGTCAGCTCGACGTTGCGCAAGGTGGGGGTCTTGAAAGTCCCGTCGACCGCGATGCGGTAGATGGGGCAGGGCTGCGTGACGCCGTCGCCGCAGAAGTTGGGCGGGTTCGGGAATGGTGGAGGCTTGCCGTTCTGGATGAGCAGCGCCCGCGCGGTGAACGAGAGCGGGTAGCCGAACGGATCGCTTCCGCCGCGTCCTATGTCCTGCTCCGTGGGCCGGACGCCGATGTTGTAGTAGCCGGAGTCGTACGTCGCGCCGTGGCCGTCGTGCATGTCCATGCGCTCGATGATCTGTTCCGGCAGATCGCCGGGGAACGTGACGCGGCCCACGTTGCTGACGGTGGCCTTGGTGAACTCAGGGCCGAAGTGGCAGCTGAAGCAGCTCCCGCCGGCGAACCCCGGCTCCGCGGGCGTCATGAAGAGGTCCAGCCCCTCCTGCGCCGAGGCGGTCATCGCGCTCATGTCCCCGTTCTGGAACCGGTCGTACGGGGTGTCGTCGGAGATGAGCGTGGACTCGTACATCTGCACGGCGAGCCCGAAGAAGAGAGCGAAATTCGACTGGATCTGCGTGTACTGGTTCGCCGCCAGCCGCGCGGGCCGCGCGATGATGTGGGGCCCGGTGCTGTCGTAGGACAGGACCTGGTTGTTCACGTTCCAGTACTGGTTCTGGAACGCGGCCTTGATCATCTCCCGGTAGGTCTGGTTGAGGCCGGTCCGGATCCAGCGCCCGTTCCTGCGGGCGTACGGTCCGAGCACGCTGTCCGATCCGTGCACGAGCTGCTTGCCCAGCGGCCTCAGGGTCAGGAGCTTCTTGCCGATGTCCGGGAAGGTGCGGTGCGAGAACGACATCTCGACGTCGTTCCCGGGGGGCCCCACCGCCTGCGAGGCGAGGCTGGAGTTCTGCAGATGGATCTGGACCGCCTTGAGCGCCCCGGTGCCGTCGTTGGAGAAGACGCGGGCGTTGACGTCGGCGTCGCCGAACGGGTCGACGCCGTTGAAGATGAAGTTGGCGCGGCCGTCCCAGAAGTTGTTGTAGTTGAAGGCGGCGTTGATCACGCTGGGCGCGTTGCGGCCGGTGACGCGCCGGGTGTTGTGGGTACCGACGTGGAAGACCGCATCGGCCTGCGGATTGCCGAGCTCCTCCGCCACGCCACGCTTGAAGCCCAGGTAGTCGGTCAAGAAGACGCCCTGCGACCCCATCACGTCGTTCACGTCGCTCACCACGGTTGAGCGGTCATCCCGGTTGCTGAGCTTGTGGAAGGGGAAGTTCGCCGCGGTGACGGTGGCATTGGGACCGGGGACGAGCTGGAAGGTGTTGTCGCCGCCCGCTTGTCCGGGGTTGATCTCGTTCTTGACCCGGCGATCCGCGCCGGCGTGGAAATGGCAGCTCGCGCACGCCTGTTTGCCGTCGCTGCCCACCTGCATGTCCCAGAACAGCGCCTTGCCGAGGTTGATGGCCGCCTTCCGGTCCTTGACGAAGCTCATCAAGTTCGCCGGCTCGGGGATCGGTACGGTCTTGAGCGGCGGCGGAGCGGAGAGGTTTCCGGGCCTCGCCGCCTGCGCCGCGCCCGCCAAGGCCAGCAACGCGAGCGGGACCGCGCAGAGCGCCTTCGCTGCTGCCCGCGCTCCGCGCGGCCCGCCGGGGGGACGACGTCCGAGGGAATTCGTCTGGTTTGGGTTCATCGCATCTTCCCTGGGTCGCATGGGTTTCGCGCGCGTCAGCGGATGGTCACGGGGACCGTTGCTTCGGCGCCGAGGCTCGAGCGGACCGTCACGCTGGCCGGCGCGGGGACTCCGTCAGCCCGGAAGATGTAGTTGGGCAGTCCGGCCACCTGGGAGACGAACGCCTCGCCCCAGCCGATGACCTGAATGCGGATGGTCGGATCGGTGATCGACTCGGTGATGGCCACCCTCAGCTGGCCGCCCTTCACGCCGACCTTGTGGACGCCGCCGATCGGCGCACGCCAGACGGCGGTCACCGTGAGCGTGTCCGGCGGCGGGGAGGCCACGACCCTCACGTTCACCACGGCGGTCGAGGTCCCGAAGTTGTCGGTGACGGTGAGCCGGAAGGTGAGGATCGACCCTGCGGGGATGCCCACCGTGCTGAAGCTCGGCGTCAGGCTGCCCGAGGTCGGGTTCAGCCCCGCCGCGGGACCGGCCGTCTGCGCCCAGGTGATGGTCGGCGCCGTCGCGTTGGGATCCTGCGTGACGGTCCCGGCGAGCTGCTCGCGCAGGCCGGTCGCCACGACGAAGTCGACACCGGCGCTCGCGATCGGCCCGGCGCCGCCCGCGGGAGAGCAAGTGACGGCCGGAGGATTGGGGCTTCCCGGCCACGGGGTGAGCTGGCCGACGATGGTGCCGGACCCGAAGAGCGGACCCGAGCCCTGCGCGAGGAAGGGGAAGTCCTGGAAGTTGTTGGGGAGGATCGGATCGCCGAGCTTGAAGTTCTCCGGGAAGATGAAGTCGAAGTTGGGCAACCGGTACTGGCCGGAGCCGAGGCCGTTCGCGAATCCGACCGGGAAAGTGGGGAGAGTCGGATCGAACGGATCGCTCGGCGGAGTCGTCCCGGTGTGGCTCTGGATGATCATCTCGCGCGTCGGCGGCATGAACTGGCCGCCCAGCACGTGGAAGCGGAAGCGGCCGCGGACCGGCTGGGTGAGCGGGTCGACGGTGCCGAGCAGCCGCAGCGTCTCCACCCCGGTGCACGGATTGACGTCGACGGCGTTGACGTCGATCAGGTTGATCGGATCGGTGGTGAACCCGACGATGAAGATGCGGGTCGTCGCCTCCTGGGCGATGGTGTTCACCGGGGTCCCCCCGCTTCCGAGGAGGATGGTCTCGACGCTGACGTAGGCGGGCTGGACACCGGGCGCGGTGTAGATGCCGAGCTGGGCGGTGATGGTGTGCGCCGTGACGTAGACGTTCCCCAAGGAATCCTTGGCGACGGTGCCCGAGTAGTCGATCCAGTCACCCACCATGAAGGGGACCTGCTGGCGCGCGTCGGGGAAACCGGAAGGATCCGCTCCGGGTTGGCCCGGAGGGGGCAGCATGTCGAAGTTCCTGAGCGGCGCGCCGGTGGCCAGGAAGACGTCGGTCGGGAAGCGGGGGTCGCCGTTCAGCGGGCGGTTCGCCTTGGGGCAGAGGGGATCCCCGCCGTCGGCCGCGCTGGTGGGAGCCACGCGCGGCACGCACATCGGGAACCCGGACGCCGCGTGGACGGTGGTGTTGTTGGTGTCGCCGGCGAAGCGCGGATCGGGGCTGTGCTTCTGTCCCCACCGGCCGATCGGATCGTTGATCTGGATGCGAGCGCCGTTGGGAGCGCCGTTGGCGAGAGTGCAGGGCTGCGCCGGATCGCCGCCCACGTAGAGGAAGCTCTTCTGGTAGTCGATGCAATTGATCGTCCCGGATCCCGCGTTGAGGCCCTGCTGGGAGACCGGGGCGATCAGGCCGACGATGTACTGATCCTTGCCCGCCGCGTTCTTGACCACGTTGCCGACGACGCGGACCTCGAACGACGGGAAGGGTCCGCCGGCCGTGCTCCCCGGCGTGGTCGTGTCGCTGAGCGCCAGGCCCGTCTGTCCCGGGGCCTGCGACTGGGCCTGCCCGTTCAGACCGACGGTCGAGGTCCCTTGCGGGGTCGCGTACGACGCGATGATGTTGCCGTTCGCGTCGAGCACCGGGAAGAGCTGCGCCCAGGTGATCGTGTTGGCGGGCATCTGGATGATCGTGTTGCAGGGCACGGTCATCTTGACGTTGTTGAGCATGATCGTGCCGCCCCAGAGCATCTGATCGGTGATCTGCGGGCAGATCGATCCATCCAGCGTGGCCGATTGGATGAAGCCCAGCATGTCGAACTGCGGCGTCGGAGAGGGAATCTGTTGCGCATGCGCGCCGCCTGCGTAGAGGAGCGCGGCGAGCAACGGCGCCACCAGGGCCCGATTCCTTCCCTCGATTCGGTGCGCTGCGAAGCACGTCCGCGCGGCGAGAAGACCTTCCATCCGCTTCATCTGGTTCCCCCTTCAAGGAAGCCGGTGAGCTTCTTCGGGATCGACCGCGGCGCCCTAGAGCATCGTGCGTGCCGTTCTTGCGCGGCCGACGCGGCGGAGATTTTCCGTTGGCCGCGCGCGATCATCGGCGGACGTGAGCGGAGATCCGCGCAGCAAGATCGACTGTGTCGATCCAGAACGCGCCGTTCCATTGCAGACCGGCGCGAGCGAATTCCAACACGCGCGATCAGTCGTCGGAGGCCGGGCTCTCTGCCAAGGACGCACGCGAAGGCGCTCGGACGGCGGACGCCTCGCGGGCGGCCGCGCGAACCCTCACAGTTTCGTCGGTTCGTCGCGGTGCGGCAGAAAGGCTTGCATTCCGGTGCCCCGGGCGTTCAGTGTTCCAGATCGCGAAATGGAGATGCGCGGCCGCCGGGAGCGAAGATGACGATGGCAGAAGCAGGGTATCCGCCCAGCCAAGGGCTGTACGACCCGGCGCTCGAGCACGATTCCTGCGGGTTCGGGTTCGTCGCCGACATCCAGGGGCGGCCCTCCCACGACATCGTCGTCAAGGCGTTGGAAGTGCTGCTGAATCTGGAGCACCGCGGGGCGACCGGGGCGGAGAAGGACACGGGCGACGGCGCGGGCATCCTCTTGCAGACGCCGCACGCCTTTCTGAGGAAGGAGTGCGAGAAGCTCGGGCTCGCGCTCCCGGAGCGCGGCCGCTACGGGGTTGGGATGGTCTTCCTGCCCCCCAGCGAGGCGGGCCGGGAGGCGATCGGCCGCCTGTTCCAGGAGACCGTGCGCGGCGAAGGGCAAGAGCTGCTCGGGTGGCGCGACGTGCCGACCGACAACGCAGCGCTGGGGCCGACGGCAAAGGCGAGCCAGCCGGTCATCCGGCAGATCTTCATCGGCCGCGGTCCGGACGTCGAAGCCGATGCCGCGTTCGAGCGCAAGCTGTACGTGATCCGGCGGCTCGTCGAGAAGAAGGTCTCCCGCTCGGCAATCCCGGGGCGGAGCCACTTCTACGTCCCCAGCCTGAGCCACAAGACGATCGTCTACAAGGGGATGCTGAACGCCAGCCAGCTCCGGCGCTTCTACCTGGACCTGCAGGACCCGGCGGTCGTCTCCGCCATCGGCATGGTGCACTCGCGCTTCTCCACCAATACCTTTCCCTCCTGGGGGCGCGCGCACCCCTACCGCTACCTCTCGCACACCGGCGAGATCAACACGCTGCGAGGCAACATCAACTGGATGCACGCGCGCCAGTCGATGATGCGCTCCAGGCTGTTCGGCAAGGACCTACTGAAGATCCTCACCGTCATCGATACCGAGGGATCGGACTCGGCGATGTTCGACAACGTGCTCGAGCTGCTCACGCTCTCCGGGCGCGAGCTGCCGCACGCCATCATGATGATGGTGCCGGAGCCGTGGTCGCGCGACGAGACGATGAGCGCCGAGCGGAAGGCCTTCTACGAGTTCCACTCCTGCCTGATGGAGCCCTGGGACGGCCCCGCCTCGATCGCCTTCACCGACGGCGTGCGCGTCGGGGCGGTGCTCGACCGCAACGGCCTGCGCCCGTCGCGCTACTACGTGACCAAGGACGACCTGGTGGTGATGGCGTCGGAGGTCGGCGTTCTCGACATCCCCGCCGACCGGGTGCTCCGCAAGGGGCGGCTGCAGCCCGGCCGCATCTTCCTGGTGGACACGGCCGAGCAGCGGATCGTGTCCGACGAGGAGCTCAAGGAGCGGATCTCCAGGCAGGCGCCCTACGGGGAGTGGCTGCGCACCTCGATGCTCCGCACGGAGGATCTGCCGGCGCCCGTCCGCGCCATCCATCCCGACCACGAGGTCCTCCTCCGCCGGCAGGAGGTGTTCGGCTACACCTCGGAGGACGTGAAGCTCTTGATGGGCCCGATGGCCGGCACGGCCAACGAGGCGGTCGGGTCGATGGGCACCGACACGCCGCTCGCCGTGCTCTCCGAGCGTCCCCAGCTCCTCTTCAACTACTTCCAGCAGCTCTTCGCGCAGGTGACGAACCCCCCCGTCGACGCCATCCGCGAAGAGATCATCATGGCGTCGGAGACTTCCATCGGGCCGGAAGGAAACGTGCTCGAGCCCGGGCCGGAGTGCTGCCGCCAGCTCGCGCTGCCCGCTCCCATCCTGACGAACGACGAGCTGGCCCGGATCCGTGCGCTGGACGGCGGACCGGGCACCAACGGCCTCAAGGCGGTCAAGCTGCCCACGCTCTTCGATCCCAAGGGAGATGGCGCCGCGCTGCGCCGGTCCCTCGAAGACCTGCGCTGGAAGGCGTCGGAGTGCATCGCGGAGGGATTCAACCTGCTCGTCCTCTCCGACCGGGGCCACGACGCCGACTCGGCGCCGATCCCCTCGCTGCTCGCGGTCGCGGCGGTCCACCACCACCTCATCCGCGAAGGGACGCGCACCCGCTGCAGCCTGATCGTGGAGAGCGGAGAGCCACGCGAGGTGCACCACTTCGCGCTGCTCATGGGCTACGGGGCGAGCGCCGTCAACCCCTACCTCGCGTTCGAGGCGGTGCACGACCAGGTCAAGCAAGGGATGATGCCGGGCGCCGCCGCCGAGGCGGAAAAGAGGTACCTCAAGGCGGTGGTGAAGGGACTGGTGAAGGTGATCTCCAAGATGGGGATCAGCACCATCCAGAGCTACCACGGCGCCCAGGTCTTCGAGGCGGTGGGCCTCTCGCAAGATTTCGTCGACGAGTACTTCACCTGGACCGCCTCGCGCGTCGGCGGCGTCGGCATCGACGTCGTCGCCAAGGAAGCCCGCATGCGGCACGAGCGGGGTTTCCCGCCCAAGCGGCCCATCGTGCACACCAGCCTGCCGGCGGGCGGCGACTACCAGTACCGCGCCGGAGGGGAGTTCCATCTCACCAATCCGGAGACGATCCACAAGCTCCAGCTCGCCTGCCGGACCGGGGACTACAAGGTCTTCCAGGAGTACACGGCGCTGATCGACGACCAGTCGAAGCAGCTGTGCACCTTGCGCGGGCTGATGGACTTCCGCGCCGCCGCCAAGCCGGTGCGCATCGAGGAGGTGGAGCCGGTCGAGGCCATCCTGCGCCGCTTCAAGAGCGGCGCGATGAGCTACGGCTCGATCTCCAAGGAGGCGCACGAGACGCTCGCCATCGCCATGAACCGCATCGGCGGAAAGTCCAACACCGGCGAGGGCGGCGAGGATCCGGCGCGCTACGTGAAGGAGCCGAACGGCGACTCGAAGAACTCCGGCATCAAGCAGGTGGCGAGCGGGCGGTTCGGCGTCACCAGCTACTACCTGGTGAACGCGCGGGAGCTGCAGATCAAGATCGCCCAGGGCGCCAAGCCGGGCGAGGGCGGCCAGCTGCCCGGCGCGAAGGTGTATCCCTGGATCGCCAAGGTGCGCCACGCCACGCCGGGCGTGGGGCTCATCTCGCCGCCGCCGCACCACGACATCTATTCCATCGAGGATCTGAAGGAGCTGATCCACGACCTCAAGAACGCCAACAAGGATGCGCGCATCAGCGTGAAGCTCGTCGCCGAGCTGGGCGTCGGCACCATCGCCGCGGGCGTGGCCAAGGCGCACGCCGACGTGGTGCTCATCTCCGGCCACGACGGCGGCACCGGCGCCTCGCCGCTCACGTCCATCAAGCACGCCGGCATTCCCTGGGAGCTGGGCCTGGCGGAGACGCACCAGATCCTGGTGCTGAACGATCTGCGCAGCCGCATCACGGTCGAGGTGGACGGGCAGCTCAAGACCGGGCGCGACGTGGTGATCGGAGCGCTGCTCGGGGCCGAGGAGTTCGGCTTCGCCACCGCGCCGCTGGTCGCGCTGGGCTGCATCATGATGCGCGCCTGCCACCTCAATACCTGCCCCGTGGGCATCGCCACCCAGGACCCCCGGCTGCGCGCCAAGTTCGCCGGCAAGCCGGAGCACGTGGTCAACTTCATGCGCTTCATCGCCCAGGAGGTGCGCGAGTACATGGCCGAGCTGGGCTTCCGCACCTTCGACGAGATGGTCGGCCGCTCCGAGCGGATCGAGATGCGCCGCGCGGTCGATCACTGGAAGGCGCGCAACGTCGACTTCAGCCGCATCCTCTTCAAGCCGACGGTGCCCAAGCAGTACGGCCGCACCTGCCAGATCCCGCAGGACCACGGGCTCGACAAGTCGCTCGACGGCACCACCCTGCTGGAGCTCGCCCGTCCCGCGTTGGAGGAGAAGAAGCCGGTCCGCGCCACGCTGCCCATCCGCAACACGAACCGCGTCGTGGGCACCATGACCGGCAGCGAGCTGACCCGGCGGTACGGGCCGCAGGGGCTCCCCGACGACACCATCCACTTCCACTTCAAGGGATCCGCCGGCCAGTCCTTCGGCGCCTTCATCCCGCGCGGCATGACGCTGGTCCTCGAAGGCGACTCGAACGACTACATCGGCAAGGGGCTGAGCGGCGGACGCATCGTGGTCTTCCCTCCCAAGGAGGCCGCCTTCCTGGCCGAGGAGAACATCATCGTCGGGAACGTCGCGTTCTACGGGGCGACTTCGGGCGAGGCGTTCATCCGCGGAGTGGCCGGCGAGCGGTTCTGCGTGCGCAACTCCGGCATCGACGCCGTCGTGGAAGGAGTGGGCGACCACGGCTGCGAGTACATGACCGGCGGGTGCGTGGTGGTGCTCGGGCCGACGGGGCGCAACTTCGCCGCCGGCATGTCGGGCGGCGTGGCGTACGCGCTCGACGGCGACGGCACGTTCGCCAGCCGCTGCAACAAGCAGATGGTCGCGCTCGGGGCTCCCGAGCCGGACGAAATGGCCGCGGTGAAGAGGATGGTCGAGCGGCACGCGCAGCTCACCGGCAGCGCCCTGGCGCGCCGGCTGCTCGAGCAGTGGGGCGAAACGGCAGGGCGCTTCGTCCGGGTGATGCCGAACGACTACCGGCGCATGCTGGATGCGCAGGCGAGGATGCGGGCCAAGGGTCTTTCGATGGAGGAAGCGGAGATGGCCGCATTCGAGGAGAACGCGCACGACGCGGCGCGGGTGAGCGGGAACTAGCCGCCGCCGTTAGGGCGGGGCGACAGGAGAGGTGCCCTTCGAAGATGGGAAAGCCGACCGGATTCCTCGACTACGCCCGCGAGCCCGTCCACGAGCGGCCACCGCTTGAGCGCATCCGCGACTGGGAGGAGATGCACGTCTCTCCTCCGGAACAGACGCTGCGCGAGCAGGGCGGCCGCTGCATGGATTGCGGCGTGCCCTTCTGCCACACCGGCAAGCTGATGGGCGGGACGGCTTCCGGATGCCCCGTCAACAACTTCATCCCGGAGTGGAACGACCTGGTGTGGCGCGGGCAGTGGAAGGAAGCGTGGATCCGCCTGGCGAAGACCAACAACTTTCCCGAGTTCACCGGACGGGTCTGCCCGGCCCCCTGCGAGGGGAGCTGCACCGTCGCCATCGACCTGCCGGCGGTGAACATCAAGATGATCGAGGAGGCGATCGCCGACCGCGCCTTCGCCGAGGGATGGGTGAAGGCGGACCCGCCCCCGTTGCGCACCGGCAAGCGCGTGGCGGTGGTCGGCTCGGGCCCGGCGGGGCTCGCCGCCGCCGCGCAGCTCAACCGCGCCGGCCACGAGGTGACCGTCTTCGAGCGCGCCGACCGCATCGGCGGGCTGCTCATGTACGGCATTCCCAACATGAAGCTCGACAAGAGGTTGGTCGACCGGCGCGTCCAGCTGATGGCCGAGGAGGGCGTGCGCTTCGTCACGCGGGTGGAGGTCGGCAAGGACCTCCCCGGCGAGCAGCTGCTCCGGGAGTACGAGGCGATCGTGCTCTGCGGCGGCGCCACGCACGCGCGCGAGCTGCCTGTCGAAGGCCGGAGCCTTTTGGGCATCCACCCGGCCATGGATTTCCTCACGGCGAACGCCAAGTCGCTGCTCGACTCGCGGCTCGCGGACGGCAAGCACATCTCCGCCAAGGACAAGCACGTGGTGGTCATCGGCGGCGGCGACACCGGCACCGACTGCGTCGGGACCGCGATCCGCCACGGCTGCCGCAGCCTCACGCAGCTGGAGATCCTCCCCCGGCCGCCGGAGACGCGGGCCGCCGACAACCCCTGGCCGCAATGGCCGAAGACGTACCGGCTGGACTACGGCCAGGACGAGGCGAAGGCGCTCTGGGGCAAGGACCCGCGCGTCTACTCGGTCATGACCAAGCGGTTCCTGGGAGACGAGCAGCGCAACGTCCGCGAGCTCCTGTACGTCGGCGTCGAGTGGGTGAAGGGGCCCGACGGGCGATTCGGTCCGCGGGAGATCCCGGGGACCGAGAAGGTCATTCCGGCGGAGCTGGTCCTGCTGGCGATGGGCTTTCTCGGACCGGAGAAGCCGCTGCTCCAGCAGCTCGGCGTCAAGCTCGACGAGCGCGGCAACGTCGCGACCGACCAGACGAAGATGACCAGCGTTCCCGGCGTCTTCGCCGCCGGCGACATGGCGCGCGGCCAGTCGCTGGTCGTCTGGGCGATCCGCGAGGGCCGCCACGCCGCGCAGCACGTCGATCGGTATCTCTCCTACGGCGACACGGTGCTTCCGCCGTAGCTCCTCGCCGCAGGCGTCATTTGGGTTGCGGGGGCTCCGCGCTCGCAGGCGCGCCGTGGCGGCCCGCCCCTGCCGCGAAGCGCTGCGCTCCGCCGATCCCTTCGAGCGAGAGCGCGTGCACTCCGTGGCGCAGCTCGTTCTGCAAGGCGGCGGGCAGATCCAGCGCGTGCTGCTCGAGCGCGGAACGCCGGTCGCCGCGCAGGCACGCCTGCGGGAGATCGGCGAGCTGCCGGGCGAGCTCCTCGGCGGCGGCCCGTGAAGCGCCGCGCGGGACGACCCGGTTCGCCAGGCCGATCTGCAATGCTTCGGCGGCCCCGACGGACCGCCCGGTGAGGATCAGGTCGAGCGCCCGAGACAACCCGATCAGGCGGGGCAGGCGCACGGTGCCGCCGTCGATGAGCGGCACGCCCCAGCGGCGGCAGAAGACGCCGAGCACCGCGTCTTCCTCGACGACGCGCAGGTCGCACCAGAGCGCGAGCTCCAGGCCGCCGGCCACCGCGTGGCCCGCGACGGCGGCGACGACGGGCTTGTCGAGGACCATGCGCGTCGGGCCCATCGGTCCGTCGCCGTCCGGCGCCACGCGGTTCGGCTCGCCGGCGGCGATGGCCTTCAGATCGGCGCCTGCGCAGAAGGTCCCGCCCGCGCCCCAGAGGACGGCGACGCGCGCCT
>JBJMQJ010000186.1:0-4246 GCA_045802765.1 Myxococcales bacterium | reverse complement strand
CCGGCGCGGCCGCCTGCGCCGCCAGCCGGCGCGCGCGCCACCTTGGTGTTCAAGGCGAGCACGGCGGGGCAGATCGTCCCCTGCGGCTGCTCCCCGGATCAGCGCGGTGGGCTGCCTCGCGCCGCGGCCGAGCTGCAGAAGCTGCGCGCCGAAGCTCCCCGCCTTGCGTACATCGAGGCCGGCGATCTGCTCTTCGAGTCCGCGGTTCCGCGCAAGGGCCCGTTGGGGGCGCAGGCCGAGCTGAAGGCGCGCACTCTGGCCCGCGGCGAGGAGTTGCTCGGGCCCGCGGCGCGCGGCGTCGGCGTCCGCGACCTCGCGCTGGGTGGAGAGTTCGTCGCACAGACGCGCGGGAAGGTGCCGCTTCTCGATGCGGGCGGCCCCGCCGTGCCCGGCGCCCAGCCCGAACTCCTGGTGAAGGCGGGCGACGTGCCCATCGGCGTCCTCGCCGCGGGCCTGGGGCCGGACGCCGCGCAGAGCGCCCGCGCGCGCGCCTCGCAACTGCGCCGCCAGGGCGCCCGCGCCGTGGTCCTCCTCGCCCATCCGCGCGGTGGCTGGCAGGAGGCGCACCAGCTGGCGCAAGCCGCGCTGGGCGAAATCGATCTCGTCATCCTCGGCCACCTGGACGATCCCGCTACCGACCCCGACCGCGCCGATCCCGGTCCCCCGGCCCTCCTCTCCGTGGAAGGTCACGGGCAGAGCCTGTTGCGCGTGGACCTGCAGCTCCCTCCGGGCACGCCCACCGGCGTCTTCCTCGCGCAAGGCGAGGCCGGCAAGCAGGCCGAGCTGAAGGAGTTGGACGCGCGCATCGCCCGCCTCCGCGAGCAAGCGCGCACCGCACCCGCGGACATGCGTCCGCTCTACGCGGACAAGGTACGCGAGGTCGAGCAGCGGCGCGCCCGGCTCGCTTCCGCGCAGCAGGCCGCTCCCGAGGGCGCGCTGGTGATCACGCCCACCTTCATCGCCCTGGGCCCGGACATCGGTGACGAGCCGGATGCGCGCGCGCTCGTTGCCGCCTACGACGAACAGGTGGCCGAGATGAACCTGCGTCTTGCGAAGGAGCAGCCGGAGACCTGCCCCCCGCCCCGCCGCGGCGAAGCGGCCTTCACCGGCATCTCGTCGGCGGGCCGGATCAAGGGCTGCGCGGAGTGCCATGAAACGCAGTCGAAGTTCTGGGCGAAGACGGGCCATTCGCACGCGTACGAGACGCTCGTCTCCGTGCGCAAGCAGTTCAGCCTCGACTGCGTCCGCTGCCACGTCACCGGCTGGCAGCAGCCAGGCGGCGTGTGCCGCATCGACCGGACCGACGTGGCCGGCCGCGGGTTCGAGGGCCGGGGCAAGGGCCGTCAGGACGTGCAGTGCGAGATGTGCCACGGCCCCGGCAGCCAGCACGCCGACGATCCGCCCGGGCACATCGCGACGGAGGTGCCGGAGAGCGTCTGCGTGCGCTGTCACGAGGCGGCGAACTCGCCGCACTTCGACGACCGGCGGTACCGGCCGTTCATCGTCGGCCCCGGACACGGCAGGCCGCTCAAGACCGGCGAGAAGCCCCACCCGATGGCGTCCGCCAGCGGACCGAACGAGGCGCTCAAGGCTTCCCTCAAGGAGACGCGGTGAGGATCCTGCACGCGCTGCGAGGGGGACCGGTGAGCGACGACCGCGAGGTGGAGCGGGCCGTGGAGGCGGCGGCGCGAGGCGAGCCTGCGCGCGCCCGCCTCTGGCTCTCGCTCGCCGCCCAGCGGCGCAAGCTGGGGCTGTCCGCGCGGCAGCTCTTGAAGCGCAGCGGCGCCGAGATGCAGGCGCTCGCGCTGCGCGGGGTGCCCGATCTGCGCCTCGACTGGCTCCGCCGCGTCTCGCACGCGGCGCTTCTCGCGCAGGGCGCCGAGAGCTGGACCGGGACGCTCGGTGGCTACCGGGTCCACCGGTACGCCTTCGCCGGCCGCGGCGAGGGTCGGCCGGTGCTGCTCCTGCATGGTCTGGGCGGGTCGGCGGACTCGGTCGCCACCCTGGTCGCGCCGCTGCTTCCGATCTCGGCGCGCGTGGTGCTGCTCGAGCTGCCCGGACATGGGCGTTCGCCGCCGCCTCCTTCGGGGCCGCTCCACGCCCGCGAGTACGGACAGGTGGTCACTGCCGCGGTGGACCGCCTCTATGCGGACTTCGGAAAGGTGGCGCTCGTCGGCAATTCGCTGGGCGGCGCCCTTGCCCTGTACGTCGCTCACGAGCGCCCGGAGGTGGTGGCAGGCGTGGTCGGGCTCAATCCCGCCGGGGCCGACCTGTCCGACGAGGCGCTCGGCGTCCTGCCCGAGGCCTTCGCGGACGAGCTGACGGGCGCCGCGCGGATGGCGGAGCTCCTCTTCCACCGCACGCCCTGGCTGTTCTGGCTGGTGGCGCGAGACTTCGCTCGCGGATGGGCGACGCCGACGGTGCAGTGCATCCTCGACGACGCGCGGAACGACCGCGATCGGTCGCTCGGCATCGACGTCCTGTCCGGCATCCGCGCGCCGGTGCTGATCCTCTGGGGAGCGCAGGATCGGCTCCTGCCGTCCACCAGCGCCGACGACTTCCGGCGGCACATCCCGGGAGCGACGGTGGAGCTCATCCCCGACTGCGGACACATCCCCCAGCTCGAACGGCCCGCCTACACCCGCCGGCGCGTGCGGGAATTCATCGAAAAATTGAAGCCCTGACGCGATCGTCCGATACCCTGCAGGCGGGGAGCGTCGCGCGTGGCCGGCGACACCGGCCGCAAGCCTGGAATGCGGCCGTCCGGTCGTGCATTATTGCGGAAGCACGGTTGCGCGGAGGGGTAGCAGCTTGTCGGTAATTATCCGACAAGAGTAACGGTTCGGCTGTTTTGACACGGCGTGGGGGCGCCGCTACCGTCCCCTGTGTCGACGAAAGGTGGAGGAGCTTTGTTGCCGCGATCGGGACGACCGCAGAGGGCCGCCTTCGTCGCCTTGCTCCTCGCCGCCGCCGCGGCGCGCGCCGAAGGCCCGGCATCCGACTACGCCGCCGCCGGTCTCGACGGCTCGGCGGTGACCGTCGTTCCCACCGCCTCGGGCGTTTCCGTCCCAGCGGAGGGTGTGAAGCCCGCGCCCCGCCCCGGGGAGAAGGCGGACGCGGCCGACGCCGACGATCCCGAGTCCCAGGCCGAAGTGGACAAGGGCGCCGCCGAGCTCGAAGCGGTGCGCCGCGCCGAGGAGAAGGCGGGCCTTTTGCCGCAGGCTCCCGGCGCTGGGCCGCGCGACGGTCTCGCCATCGGGCTCGATCCATGGGACCCGTTGGCCCGCGACCTCGCCGCCGCGCAGGGCACTTCCATCGACGGGGCACCCCTCGCCGACCCGGCGCCCTCGGGCGTCACGCAGCTGCGGCTCGCCGAGCTGGCCGGCATCTCCGAGGACGAGCTGCGCGCCAAATACGACATCCCCGTCGAGCTGAACGACGCGGTGGTCGCCTACATCCGCTTCTTCCAGACCGACGCGCGCGTGCACTTCACCAAGTGGCTCGGGCGCAGCACGCGGTTCATGCCGCTGATGCGGGACATCCTGGAGAAGCAGGGCCTGCCTCTCGATCTCGTCTACCTGAGCATGATCGAGAGCGGGTTCAGCTCCTACGCGTATTCGTTCGCGAAGGCCGCCGGGCTGTGGCAGTTCGTCGTCGGGACCAGCCGGCGGTACGGGCTGCACACCGACTTCTGGGTGGACGAGCGGCGCGACCCGGTCAAAGCGACGGTCGCTGCCGCCCGCTACCTGAAGGACCTGAAGGACCGATTCCACGGCGACTGGTACCTCGCCTGGGCCGGATACAACGCGGGCGAGGGAAAGGTGGATCGCGCCATCCGCCGCGAGTCGACGCGCGATTTCTGGCGCATGATGAGCAAGGGCCGCACGCTGCGCGCCGAGACCAAGCATTACGTTCCCAAGCTGATCGCGGCGGCGCTGATCGCGAAACATCCCGAGCGCTTCGGCTTCAAGGTCGATTACGCGGACCCGTGGGACGTGGACGAGGTCTTCATCCCGGACGCGACGGACCTGCACGTGATCGCCAAGACGGCGGGTCTCACCATCGACCAGGTGCGCGATCTGAACCCGGAGCTGCGCCGCTTTTGCACGCCTCCGGGCGGCTGGACCATCCGGCTGCCGAAAGGTACCAAGGACGCGTTCCTGGCGGAGTTCCAGAAGCTGGACGCGGGGGACCGGCTCAGCTTCACCGAGCACAAGGTGGAGAAGGGCGAGCCGCTGGGGAAGAT
>JBJMQJ010000185.1:0-23311 GCA_045802765.1 Myxococcales bacterium | reverse complement strand
CGCTTCGCCACCGGCAGGCGGCGCTAGAACTCCACCGAGACGCCGAAGCGCCAGGCGCGGTCGCTCAAGATCAGCGTGCCCGACTTGCCAAAGTCGTTCAGCCTGGTCCAGCCGTACTCGGCGAACACCGACGTGCGCTGAATGCCCGTGTCGACGTACGCCTCGCGCGCGAGGCTCGCGTCGATGGCCCCCACGTCGAGGGCGATGCCGAGCGCGGCGGTGTAGCCGTAGCTCCATCCCGACCCGTGGCCGCCGCCCGAGGGACTCGAAACGTTCCCGGTGCCGTTGTGCGCGACCCACAGCGCCGCCTGCACCCCAGCCTGCGCGTAAGGCACCACGGGCAGCCAGCGGTACTGGTCGGCGAGCCAGTCGAACCGATAGGTCACGATTGCGCCGAACGGCACCACGTCGAGGCGCGCGGTGTCGCCGGACGCCTCGCCGGCGAGGTGCACCGCTCCCGTGTCCGGGTCGGTGTAATCCGAACCGTAGATGCCCTTTCCCACGTTCTGCCAGTAGCCGGCCGTGCCGCCCACCAGGATTGCGCCGAACGGGTGCATCACCTGGTGGTCGACCTCGAGCTGGTAACGCAGCGGCGCGCGCCCGTGAAAGACCTCGTGGTACGGCTGGCTGGTCAGGCCTTTCTCGGAATCGATCTGCGGATCGTAGCGGTCGATCTTGAATCCGACCAGCCAGCGCCGCGGAGGTCGGTCGAGCCCGGTCCAGTCGGCGGCGTTGGCCGCCGGGGCGAGCGCCATCAGCAGAGCGGCAGCGCCGGCCTTGCGCCTGCGTCTGGCCGCGGCGAGGGCAAGGACGGCGAAAGCGAGCAACCCGGCCTGCCCGCCGCTTTCGCACCCTCCTCCGCCGGAAGCCGACCCTCCCGCGCTCCGGTAGCGCGAGTAGAAATCCTCGATCAGCACCGGCTCGATCAGCGTCCGGCTGGAGAGCGGCGAGGTGTTCTGGTAGGCGTCGATGGAACGGACGTACGCGTCGTATACCGTGCCGTTGCGGAGCGAGGTCGACAAGCTGTCGTGATCCACGTCGGCGTGCGTGGTCGACACGTTGTGCGCGGCAGTCTTGCCGAGGTCGATTTCGTTCACCGGGGTATCCCGGGGGAGGACGTACACGTCGTACGCCAGATCGCCGGAGTCGTTCGAGCTCCAGTCGAGGACCACGTGCGAGTCGCCGGGCGTGGCGGCAGGTCTCGAGGGAGCGCTGGGCGGGGTCAGGGCGAAGCTGACCTGGAGCGTCCCGGAGTTGACGACGGTGCTCCCGCCGAGCACTGCGGGGGTCTTGCGGCGCATGCAAAAGAATTCGTTGAACGGCGTCGCGGCGCGGCTGGTGGTATTCGCGCACCCGCCCGGGAAGGTCGCGTCCGGCAGGAGCAGCTCGCCGGCGCGCGGATGCAGCAGCAGGAGGCCGGTCTGCGACGACTGCGACGGGACCGACAGCTGCTGGTTGGGAGCGGGAGGGTCGTCGAGCGCGGAGCATACGCTCGTGTCCGTCACGATCCAGGCTTGCACCGTGTCGTTGGGAGCGGGCACGATCTGGAGGTCGTAGCTGAAGTCGATCGCCTGGTCGGGGACGCACCGCGACTTGCCGACGTGCACCGCCTGCGTCTGGCCCGCGTTGACGGTCGCCGGCGCGAAGCTGCTCGTGATGAGGATCTGCTGGGCGGAAGCGGCAGCGGGCGCGAGCAGCGCCGCGACGAGGACGAGTCGTGCCACGCGTGCCCAGATAGCAAATCGCGGGCCAGCAGTGAACCGCCCGGTTGGTCGCGGCGACCGCCGGATCGTGCCGCTCCTGGACAATCTGTCCGGCCGGCGCGCCACCCGCCGGACAAACTGGCAAGGTCAGTGCTTCAGCCCGAGCGACGCCTCGTGCTCCCGCAGCAGCAGCTCGGCGATCTGGACCGCGTTGGTCGCGGCGCCTTTGCGCAAGTTGTCGGAGACGACGAACAGCGCCAGTCCCCGCTCCTGCGCGAGGTCCTTGCGGATGCGGCCCACCAGCGTGTCGTCGTTGCCGGCGCCGAGCAGCGGCATGGGATACACGTGCTGGGCGAGGTCGTCGAGCACCTTCACTCCCGGCGCCGCTCGCAGCGCCTCGCGCGCGCGCTCCGGGGTCAGCTCGTCGCGGAAGGTGAGATTCGCCGCCTCCGAGTGGCAGTAGAAGACGGGCACGCGCACGCAGGTGGCCGAGATGCGCAGATCCGGCAGGCCCATGATCTTGCGCGTCTCGTTGACCATCTTCATCTCCTCCTCCGTGTACCCGTTCGCGTTGGCGGGGCCGATCTCGGGGAGAAGATTGAACGCGATCCGGTGGGGGAACTTCTTCGGGGAAGTCTCCGCCAGGTTGAAGAGCGCGCGGCTCTGCTGCTCCAGCTCGTCGATGCCCTTCTGGCCGGCGCCCGAGACGGACTGGTAGGTGGAGACGACGACGCGCTCCAGGCCCGCGGCGTCGTGCAGCGGCTTCAGCACGACCACCAACTGGATCGTCGAGCAGTTCGGGTTCGCGATGATGCGGCGCCCGCCGGGCTTGAGCGCCAGCTCGGCGGCCCGCGGGTTCACTTCGGGAACAACCAGCGGCACGTCGGCGTCCATGCGGAAGGCGGACGAGTTGTCGACGACCACCGCTCCGGCGCGCGCGGCGTAGGGCGCGAACTCGCGCGAGACGGAAGCGCCCGGCGAGAAGAGCGCGATGTCGACTCCCTCGAACGACTCGGGCCGCAGGCGGCGGACGGTCAGCTCCTCCCCCCGGAAATCGATCTTGTGACCTTCGCTGCGCTCGGACGCAAGCGCCACCAGGTCGGATACCGGGAACTCCCGGTCCTCGAGCACCTTGAGCATCTCCCTGCCCACCGCCCCGGTCGCCCCCGCCACCGCCACTTTCACTCTACGCATCTCGACCTCGCTCCTCTCCCTCGCGATCCTACGCCACCACAGTCCCGTCGGCCATGCAGGCTTCACAGGAAAGCCATGGATGACTCAACAACCGCACCGCGGAGCTCACGGTGACTCAGCTCTTGAACCAGCCAACGCCGTGTTCTCCGTGTGCTCCGTGGTGCGGTCTTTTCGCCATTCATGGCGTCAATCGCTCAGGGCAGTTTGCCGACGCGGCCTTCGCGCAGGGCCACCTCGGGCGAGCTGGGTTGGAAGTAGTTGGGGGAAAGGGAGAAGCAGGCCGACTCGTCGTAGCGGGCGCCGCGCAGCAGCGGAGCGCATAGCTCGGCGACGGCCCACGCCGCGGGAGCGCGCGGCTCGTCGGGGACGGAAAAGCCGTTCGCCCGACCGCCGGGTCCCAGCACCACGGCCCCTTCGGGAAGCCAGGCGGCGAGGTCCTGCGCGCGCAGCACCGTCTCGGGGAGGACCAGCTCGGCGCCGCGCACGGCGCAGGCGTAGAGCTCTCCACGCCGCGCCGCGAGCGTCGGCACGAGAAGCTCGGCGGGGCGCCGTGCGGCGAGCGCCAGCGCGCGCAGGCTCGAGGCGCCCTGGACCGGCAGCTTGCGCGCATACGCCAGGGCCTTGACCGCCGCGAGCCCCACGCGCAGGCCCGTGAACGATCCGGGGCCGATGCCCGCCGCCAGCGCGTCGATCGAGTCGAGCGGCGCGAGCGCGAGCAGCGCCTCGGGCAAGACGTCCCCGGCCTTCTCTTCGTGCAGCGACTCGGCGACGACGCGTCCGTCTTCCCACAGCGCGCAGCTGAGCAGCGGCGAGGAGCTGTCCAGCGCGAGGACGCGCAAGGGCTACTCGAAGAACTTGCGCATGGCGTCGTTGCGGAGCGCGAAAAGCATCAGGCCCAGCACCAGCGCGATGCCCACCACGTTGGCGATCTCCCGGAAGCGCAGGGAGAGCGGCCTGCGCCGGATGCCCTCGATTCCGGCGGAGAGGACGTGGAAGCCGTCCAGCACCGGGAGCGGGATCAGGTTCATCAAGCCCAGGTTCACGCTGATCATCGCCATCACGTAGACGAACATCTGCCAGCCCGCATCGGCGGCCTTGCGGGCGACGTCCGCGATCATGATCGGGCCGCCGATGGCCTCGGACGAGATGCGGCCGCTGACGATCTTCGCGATTCCCAGCGCGAGCCCGCGGATCGAACCGACGGTCTCGACGAAGCTGCGCGAGACGGCCTCGCCCATCGGGTAGCGCACCCAGATGCGCTCGGTCTCGCCGCTGAAGATCGCCGCGTCCGGCGCGGCGCCCAGCTCGGGCACCTGCACGCGGATGCCCGACTCGTCGCGCTCGGCGCGCAGGTGCTGCTTCACGGTCACGGTGAGGAGCTTGCCGTCGCGGCGGACCGTCATCGGGAACGGCTCCGCGCCTTTCGCCCGGCGCACCGTCTCCGCTTCGTCGAACCACCAGAACACCGGCTTGCCGTCGGCGGCGATCACGCGGTCGCCCCGGCGCAGGCCGGCCTCGTCGGCGGCCGAGCCGGGCTGCACCGCGAAGAGGTTCAGGTCGGCGCACTCGATGCCCGAGCGCGCGCCGGCGGCATCGAGGGTCAGTTGGACGGGTTCCTGGACCCAGAGGGTGCCGCCCGGCGCCGGCACCTCGCGGCGCCGCAGCACCTCGACGGGTACCGGCCCGCGCAGCGACGGCAGACGCCGCTCGAGAGCCTCGTAGTCGGGTACCGGCTGCCCGGCGATCTTCACCACCAGATCGAACGTCTTCAGGCCCGCGCGGGCCGCCGGCGTGTCCGACGCGGCGACCGCGATCTCCGCGATGCGCGGGGCGGCGGAGATGCCGATGCGGCCCTGCTTCACCGTCTCGATGGCGTTCGTCTCCTCGTGCACGGAGGGAGTGAGGCGGACCTCGAAGCGCTGGCCGCCGCGCTCGACGGCGAGCGCGAGCGGCTGCCCGGCGTGCGCGCGGATCTTCTCCTGCAGCATGAGGAAGCCGTCAACCTTCTCGCCGTCGACGGCGACGATGCGGTCGCCGTATTGCACTCCCGCCTGCGCCGCGGGCGAGCCGGGCTTCACGTACCCGACCTTGGCGGCCAGATCGCGGTGCGGCGCGGCGTTCACCGCGAAATACAGGATCAGCGCGAGAAGGAAGTTCGCGGCGGGCCCGGCGAAGGCGATGGCGGCCTTCCTGCGGGGAGGCTGCTCGAGAAATCCCCTGCCCTGGTCCTCGGGCGGAAGCTGCTCGAGCGGGTTGTCCCCGGCGAACTTCACGTAGCCGCCGAGCGGGAGGAGCGAGACGCGGTACTCGGTCTCTCCCCACTGCACCCCGAAGAGCTTGGGGCCGAACCCGATCGAGAATCGCAGCGCCTTGACGCCTAGCCACTTGCCGACGAGCAGGTGCCCCAGCTCGTGGAAGAAGACGATGACGCTGATGAGCACCGCGAAGGAGATCAGCGTCAGGCCGGCCGAATGCATCCAGGAGACCATTCCGCCCAGTGTAATGTGCATGACGCGGATTTCCAGCACCGGTTCAGCGAAGGTACGGGAGGACCCGTGCACACAAGAGGACAAAGGGAGCCGTGAAGAGGAGGGCATCGATGCGGTCGAGCAACCCGCCGTGGCCGGGGAGGAGACGGCTGGAATCCTTCGCTCCGAAGGCGCGCTTGAGCATCGACTCGCTGAGATCGCCGAGCGGACCGAGGATACCGGCTCCCGCACCTACGACCACACTCCCCCACCAGGGCAGCTGCGGCAGCCAACCGAGCGATTTGACGGCCAGCGCGCCGCCGATCGAGGCCAGGAGCCCGCCGGCGGCGCCTTCCCAGGTCTTGCTGGGCGAGATGCGCGGGTAGAGCCTGCGCTCCCCGTACGCCCGCCCGGCGAAATACGCGCCGGTGTCGTTCAGCCAGGTGACGGCCAGCGTGAGCACCAGCCAGGCGAATCCGTCGGGGAGCTGGCGCAGCCGCACCACCGTCCCGAGGAGCAGGCCCGGGTAGGCGGCGCCGAGAACGGCGAGGCCGACCCGCTGCGGAGCGCGCGGGAGATCGGGCTCGAAGAGTAGCGCATCGGTCAGCGAAACCATCACCAGCGCGATGAGGATCGCGCGCGATGGGAAGCCGTGGACCTCGAGCCCTTCGGTGAGCGGGAGGAGGAAGGCGGCGGCCACCGAAGCGATCTCGGCGCCGCGCGCGCGGTCCCCGGCGGCGCGAGGCGGCTCCTTCCCTTCGCGCCGCGGCTCGGGCAGCTCGTTGAGCTCCCAGGCGGCCACCGCGGCGGCCGCCGAGACGAGCAACGCGAAGGGAAGGCCGCCCATCCAGAGAAGCCAGAGCACGACCGGCAACAGGACCAGGGCGGTCGCGACGCGCACGGCGAGGTTGCGGTCCTTCGGCGTCATCCGACCCCTTCAGCGGGCGCGCCGGATCTGGGCGCTCGTCTTCCCAAAGCGGCGCTCGCGCTTCTGGAAGTCGTCCAGGGCGACGAGCAGCGCCTCCTCGCCGAAGTCGGGCCACAATGTCTCGGTGAGGTGGATCTCCGCGTAGGCGAGCTGCCAGAGGAGGAAATTGGAGACGCGCACCTCGCCGCTGGTTCGCACCACCAACTCCAGCGGAGGCAAGCCGGCGGTCCACAGGCGCTCCTCGACGGCCTCGGCGTCGATCTGCTCCGGCCGGAGCGCGCCCGCGCGAGCGTCCTCCGCGACCCTGCGAGCCATGGCGACGATCTCCTCGCGGCCGCCGTAGCTGAGCGCGAGCGTGAGGACCATGTGCGAGTTCCCCGCGCTGTCTCGCCGCAGCTCCTCGAGCGGATCGCGGACGCGCGGCGGCAGGCGGTCGAGCTCGCCGATGGCGTGGAGCCGGATGTCGTTGTCCATGATCTCGGGCCGCTCGCGGTGCAGGTAATCGCGCAAGAGATCCATCAGGCCGCTCACCTCGCTCTCGGGGCGGTGCCAGTTCTGCGCCGAGAAAGCGTACAGGGTGAGCGCCGGCAACCCGAGCTTCCGCGCCGCGCGCGTCACCTCGCGCACCGAGTCCGAGCCGCGGCGGTGACCCTCCAGGCGAGGGAGGCCCCGCTGCTCCGCCCAGCGGCCGTTCCCGTCCATGATGATGCCGACGTGGCGGGGGAGCGGCCGTGCGGCGACCTCGGTGCGCAGGTGGGCGAGCTCCAGCTCGGTGCGCAACTCTCCTCCAGCAAAAAGGGGCGGAGGACTCTACCATCGGGACCTTCGGGCGTCCCGCCTCTGGCCGACGGCGCCGGATTCCAGCAGGCGCCTGCGCGTTTCCGAACCGTGGACGTCGGCGAATGCAGCCAGGATGGGCATCCGTGCGCTACGTTGAGGGGGATGCGTGGATGGTTCGGACCGTTCCGCCTCGAGCGGCAGGTAGGGCGGGGAGGCCTGGGGGCCGTATTTCGCGCCCTCGATTCGCGCACGGGCGGCACCGTCGCGCTCAAGATGCTGCCCCCCGGCGCCGACCCGATGGGGCTGACGCGGTTGCGCCGCGAGTTCGCCGCGCTGCGGACGCTCTCGCACCCCAACATCGTCCACGTGCTCGACGTGGGCGAGGAGGACGGGATCCCGTGGCTCTCGATGGAGTTCGTCGAGGGGCTGAGCTTGCGCGAATGGCTGTCGGTCGTCGGCGACCCCGTGCCGCTCGAGCCGGAGCCGGTGGAAGGCGCGTCGGAGGGCGTGGATCTGGACGTGCTCTTCGACGAGCCGGACTCCGGAGTCTTCCTGGCGACCGCGCGGGCCCGCCGTCTGGCGCTGACGACCGGCGTCGAGGCGATGCTGTCTCCCGAGGAGCAGGCCGACCAGAACCGGCACGAGCGCCTCGCCGCACTGTGCGAATCGATGGCGCAGCTGTGCGACGGGCTCTCCTTCATCCACGCGCGCGGGCTGGTGCACCGCGACTTGAAGCCGTCGAACATCCTGGTCACGCCGGCGCACCGGGCGATCCTCGTCGACTTCGGCCTGGTGAAGCGGGTGCACGAGGATCGCGCGACCGATCCCGGCCGCGCCGTGGGCACCTATCGGTACATGGCGCCGGAGCAGGCGCGCGGCGAGGCAGTGGACCGCCGGGCGGATCTGTATTCGCTGGGAGCGACGCTGTACGAGCTGCTCGCCGCGCGGCCGCCGTTCACCGAGCAGAACCAGCTCGAGCTTCTCGAGGCCGTGGTGGGCAGGCGGCCGACTTCCGTTTCGGAGATCAATCCCGGCGCGCCACGCCTCCTCTGCACGCTCTGCGATCGCCTCCTCGCCAAGCGCCCCGAGGACCGCCCCCGCAGCGCCTCCGAAATCGCCTCCGTGCTGCGCACCGCCGCCTCCGCCCTCTCCCACCCGAACTGACGGACCTGCAAGACTGGAGCATGTCACGCGGAGGGCGCCGAGAAAGGGACCGCGCGGAGGAGCCCGTTTTTCAAGGAACCAAGCTCCTCCGCGCCCTCGTGTTGCTCCCCTGCTCCGCGGTGAAACGTTCGACACATCCTCGCGGCGTGACGGGCCCACGGCTCTCTGGTAGTCCAGCGCGGCGTGGCGCAGAGGATCGAACGGATCGGGCAGGCGCTGTTCCGGTGGAGATCGTTCACGCCGGTGCCGCTGCTGGTCCTCGCCGTGCCGCTCGTCTGGCGGAGCCGAGGCGGCGGGGGAGCGGGATGGACGGTGCTGGGCGTCGCGCTGTGTGCGGCAGGGCAGGCCCTGCGGGCGTGGGTTCTCGGACAGGTGCCGGACGGCACGTCGGGGCAGAACGAGCGGCTGATCGCGACCGAGCTGAACACCTCGGGCCCGTATGCCAGGACGCGCAACCCGCTCTACCTCGGCAACCTGCTCATCACCATCGGGCTGTGCGTCGTCGCGCACGATTCGATCCTGCTGGCGGTGGTGGCGATCCTCTTCGCGGCGCAGTACCGGGCGATCATCGCGGCGGAGGAGCACTTCCTCGGCGGCCGCTTCGGAACGCGCTTCCACGAGTACCGCGCGCGCGTGCCGCGGTTCCTGCCCAGGCTCCGCGCCGCGGGCCCACAGGGCGGCCCGTGGTCCTGGCGTCGCGCCCTGCGGAAGGAACACAACCCGCTAGCGGCGTGGGCCGCTCTCGTGGTCCTGCTGCTCGCCTCGGACCAGGTGGTGCGGGCGCGAGCGGCCGGCGCGCCCGCGACCTTGCGCGCCTACGGTCTTTTGCCGCATGCGGCGCTGCTCTTCGGAATCGTCGTCACCTGGCTGGCCGTGAAAGGCTGGAAGCACCGCTGGGCGCAGGGCGGCTTCAGCGAAGATCTGCGCCGCCGGCTACGCGAGACCGCGCGCTGAGCAATGTCTGCTAACCTGCCGGGGAAATGCTCGCGCTCGTCACCAGCTGCTGGCTCGGATTCCTGAGCGGCTTGCGGCACGCCCTCGAGCCCGATCATCTCGCCGCCGTTTCGACCCTGGTGGTGGAGCAACCCAAGCGGTGGCGAGCGGCCTTCCTGGGAGCGAGCTGGGGCATCGGCCATTCCGCGTCGCTCCTCGGCGCGGGCGCGCTGCTCCTCGTGTGGCGCGCCCAGTTGCCGGCGCGCTGGGCGGAGGCCTTCGAGCTCGGCGTCGCCGTCATGCTCATCGGCCTGGGCGTTCGCAGCCTGCGCCAGTCGCTCCGCGCGCGGGGAACCGCGGTCGTCCATCGGCATGCCGGCCTCGTCCACGTTCACGGCGGCCAGGCCGATCATTTCCACCTGCGCTCGTGGACCATCGCGCGCCGGCCCTTCCTGGTGGGCATCGCGCACGGCCTCGCGGGAACGGGCGCCATCACCGCGCTCGCCTTGGCTTCCATGCCGAGCGCGGCGTCCGCGCTCGTCTACATCGGCCTGTTCGCGCTCGGTTCGATCGGCGGGATGGCGCTCTTGAGCGGCGCCGCGGGGATCCCCGTCGAGCGGCTCGCGCGGCGCCCGGCGGCGCACGCCGCGGTGATGGCTTGCGTCGGCGCCGTCTCCCTCGTCGTCGGCGTGGTGTGGGGAGCGCCGATCGTGGGGCGGCTCTTCGGATCCTAGCCGCCGCGGCAACGAGCGGTGGCGCCGCGGCGGCGCTCTGTGGCACCGTCCGCGGCCGATGGGCAACTACCGCCGCCTGCTCCCCGCGGTCCGGCCGCACGCCGGGTTGTTCGCGCTGGCGATCGCTTCGATGGTGCTGCTCGCGGCGGCGACGGGCCTCTTCTCCTGGCTCGTCGGCCCGCTCTTCCAGTACGTCTTCCGGGGCGGCGACCTGGGCTCCACCGCCCTGCCCTGGCTGCCGCGCCTGGACCGCCGCGAGCTGCAGCGCGCCTTGCCTCTCTTCATCCTCGGGATCGCGCTGGTGCGCGGTCTCGCCTACTTCGGCCAGTTCTACTGCATGGGAATGCTCGGCCAGCGCGTGGTGGCGGACCTCCGCCGCGCGCTCCAGGAGAAGCTGCTCGCGCTGCCGCCGGCCTTCTTCGCGCGGGCCTCCTCGGGCGATCTGCTCTCCCGCTTCGCGAGCGACGTCGCAGCCGTCGAGTTCGCGGTGACTTACGGCCTCGCCTCGTACCTGCGCGATGGCATGCAGGTGGTGGTGCTGCTGGGCGTCTCGTTCGCGCTCGACTGGCGGCTGGCCGTCTTTGCCTTCGTGGCGGTGCCGCTCACGGTGGTTCCCATCGTGCGGTTCGCCCGGCGGTTGCGGCGCATCGCGGTGCGCGGGCAGGAGCAGATCGGCGGGCTGTACACGCTGCTCCACGAAGCGCTGCAAGGCGTGCGCATCGTGCAGGCGTTCGGGATGGAGCGCTACGAGGCCGATCGATTCCGCGCCGAGCAGGATCGCTTCCTCGGCACGATGCGGCGCAGCTTCTTCGTCCGCGCGATCTTCACCCCGACGCTGGAGTTAATGGCGGCGATCGGCATCGCCGCGACGGTGGTCCTGGCGGCGCGCGCCGTCGAGCTGGGCCGTCTGCAACCCGAGCGGGTGATCTCCTTCCTGGCCACCATCGTGCTGCTCTACCAGCCTCTCAAGAACCTGGGCGGGACGGGACAGGGCGTGACCCAAGGCCTGGCGGGCGCGCAGCGCTTGTACGAAGTGCTCGACGAGTCGGAGGGTCTCGCCGGCGGCGCGCGGGAGCTGCCCCGCTTCGCCGATCAGGTGCGATTCGAGCGCGTCTCCTTCCGTTATCCGGAGCGTTCGGGACGGCCTTCCCGCGGCGGCGGCAACGGCGCCCCACAAGCGCCGCTAGTGCTCCGCGAGGTCGATCTCACCTTGCGCCGCGGAGAGGTCGTCGCGCTGGTCGGCCCCAGCGGCGCAGGGAAGACCACGCTGCTGAACCTCGTGCCGCGCTTCGCGGATCCCACCGGTGGCCGCGTGCTGATCGACGGTCACGATGTGCGCGAGGTGTCGCTGCGTTCGCTGCGCGCGCAGGTGGCGCTGGTCGCCCAGGAAACCTTCCTCTTCAACGACACCGTGCGCGGGAACATCGCCTATGGACGGCCCGACGTCTCGGACGATCAGCTCGTCGCCGCGGCGGAGGCGGCGCGCGCCGACGGGTTCATCCGCGCGCTGCCGGACGGCTACGACACGCAGGTCGGCGAGCGCGGCGTGACGCTCTCGGGTGGCCAGCGGCAGCGCATCGCCATCGCGCGCGCCCTTCTGAAGGATGCGCCCATCCTGCTCCTCGACGAGGCGACCAGCGCGCTCGACACCGAGAGCGAGCGCGAGGTCCAGCGCGCCTTGGACCGGCTGATGGCCGATCGCACCTGCCTGGTGATCGCGCATCGCCTCTCGACCATCCGGCACGCGCACCGCATCGCGGTCCTCGCCGAGGGACGCGTGGTGGAGCTGGGGACCCACGACCAGCTCCTCGCGACCAAGGGGGAGTACGCCCGCCTGTACGCGTTGCAGTTCGCGGTAGGCTGAACGCCGGATCCACTTGCGGCGGACGCGGAATGGCGCAAAGCTACCGCGCCGATGAGCTTCCGGGTGCCCAGCAAGAAGCAGACGCTGCTCCAGTACCTGCAGCGCGGAGTCACCATGGTGCATCTGGACGCGAGGCGCCCCGGCGTGCTCGTGCCGCCCCAGTACGCGAACGACGCGCACCTGCGCCTCAATCTCAGCTACCGGTACCACATCCCGGACTTCGACATCGACGAGCGCCGCATCCAGGCCACGCTCTCCTTCTCCGGGACGCCCTTCCAATGCGTCCTGCCGTGGGGGTCGATCTTCGGCATCACCAGCCATGCGGGCGAAGGGCAGGTCTGGCCGGAGGACCTCCCGACCGAGGTCATGCAGACGCTGGGGCAGAAGGAGCGCCCGCCTGCCGCGCGCACGGAACGGCCGGGTCTGGTTGCCGTGCCCCGCGAGGCGCGGGCGTCCGATCGGCCATCCGCCGAAGCGCGCGACGCCGGTCCGTCGCCGGACGAGTCTGCCCGGCGCCCGCACTTGCGCCTGGTCCGGTAGGCCCGGGCGCGCGCGCCCGCCGCTCCGCGATCCGCCGGGCGCGGTCGAGCTTGGGAACCTCGCGCTGCAGCAGCTCGAAGAGGAGCGCGGCCCCATACCAGTACGGCGCATAGTCGAGGCGCACGTATCCGTGCAGCGTCAGGCCGCGCCGGTACCGCCAGGGGCAATCGCCCAGGGCGCGCCGCAGAACGGAGCCGGTCCCGTACTCCCACGCGAAGATCGCCCCGGTGGAGACGAGGGCCCGCAGGGCAGAAGGGACGCCGCGACGGAGGAGACGAGCGTGCAGGCGCTCGAGGAGGAGGCCACCGGCGCCGTAGATCGGAAGCATCCACAGATACGTCTGGCCGACCAGGCGGCGGTCCCGGACGCGCAGAGCACGCGCGACCGAGGTGAAGACCACCTCGACACCCAACCCGAGCACCCCATACGCGAGGAAGCGACGCACTCCGTAGGATGCAGGCGAGCGGCGCGACCGGGCATCCGTGGGAGAACCGATGTCGGGATTCGATGTCGAGATTCGACATCGACATCGACATCGAGAGCCGACATCGAGAGCCGACATCGAAGAGTCGACATCGATCGTTACAGTTTCGCGGCGGCGGCGGCGTCTGCCGCTATGACTGCTCGGCCGGCGGCGTGGCGGAGCCACTGGGCGGGGCACGCTACCAGGTCCTCCGTACCCTTCAGCGCTCTCGCGAGCACTTCGGCCTTCTGTTCGCCCGCGACCTGCAGGGCCACGTTGCGCGCGGTGACGATGAGGAATGGAGTGAGGGTCAGCCGATCCAGGCGCGGCTCGAGGCGGTCGGGCGCGGCCACGTGGCGGACGAGCTCCTCGTCGCCGCGGTCGGCGGAGGCCGCGACGCCGGCGAACAGCGAGCAGATGTGGCCGTCGGGCCCGAGTCCCAGCAGGACGAGGTCGAACCGCGGCGGATTCCCGAGGATGGCGCGCAGCTCCGCGGCGGCGCGCCGCGCCTCGCCGTCCAGATCGGGCGCCTCGCCCCGCAGCCTGTGGACCTGCGCCGGGCGTGTGGGGACGTGCGCCAGGAGCTCGCGCTGCGCGAGGCCATAGTTCGACCGCTCGTCCTGCGGCGGCACGGCCCGCTCGTCCGTGAAGAAGAAGTCCAGCGCCGCCCACGCGATGCGGTCGCGCAAAGCCGGCGAGCGCAGCTTCTCGAAGAGCGGCTTCGCGCTCCCTCCCCCGGTCAATGCGACGGACCCGCGCGCACGCGCCGCGACCGCTCCCGCGGTGGCCTCGATGAACAGCTCGGCCGCGACGGCAGCCACCTCGGCCGCGTCGCGGACGACCGCCACCTCGCTCACGCGCCGCTCCGCGGCAGGAGCTTCACCGCCGCCTGCACCGCCGCCGCGTACAGCTCGTCCTGTCCGGCGAGGAGCTTCAGCTCGAGGTCCAGCAGCCGCCCGGGCGTTTCCGGAGGGAGGCGCAGGCGGTGGACGATCTCGCCGTCGTCGTCGCCGCGCACCTCGGCCGCCAGCACGGACTTCTCGCGCCGGAGCGAGAACGTCGCGGGCGGAGCGGCGAACTCGAAGCCCGCGATCTGCCCTTTGCCCAGCGGCGTCGCCGACGGCAAACCCGTGACCGAGGCGCCGTCTCCTGCGCCCGGCATGGCCGAGTCGGTCTCCGGCTCCCGGCCGGTGACGACCTCCGCCCGCGCCTTCTTCACGCGCGAGGCGAACCACCCGGCCAGCAGCATGCCTTCCGCCCCGATGCCGCCGGCGCAGATCACGCGCGCCGACCGGAGGTTCCCACGGTGCTCGCGCAGGTTCGGGAAGTCGAGCACCTCGGCGGCGAGCGACATCCAGGGGAAGATGCGCGCCCACGCCAGGTCGCCGATGGGCGCGCCGCGCGCGAGCATCGCAGCCACGTCGGCGAGCGCCTGCGGCGGGCGCGTCCCGGAATCGATGATCACCCGATCGGCCATCTCGATCGCCCGCCGCAGCAGCGCGCCTTCGGGACGGCCTCCCCAGACGACCACCACGGGCAAATCGGGCACGAGGAGCCCGAGGAGCGCCGATTCCAGGTGGCGCACTCCCCCGCCCTGCGCGGTCAGCACGATGCGCTCCAGCGATACCGCGCCCCCGCTGCGCACCACCGAGACGCGGGCGGCCACCGAGTCGCCCTCGGCGCGCGGCTCGGCAATGAGGACCACCGCCCTGCATGGATGGACCCGTCCCGCCGCTTCCAGCGCCGCCTGGGCGCGCTCGTACGCCGCGGTGCTGAAGTAGATCGCCACCAGGTTGAACGCGCTGATCGTCTCCCCCGGGCTGCCGCCGCGCTCCTTCGCCTGCTGGAGCAGCGCGCGAATCTTGCCCAGGTCCATTCCGCCCTCGAAGCGGATGGACAGCTCGTCCCAGCCCCGCGCCGCCTGCCCGCCGGAAATCGGCTCGCCGATGGAAAGGCTCATGGCCGCCTCCACGCGCGCCCGTCTCTCGACAGGAGCTCGTCGGACTCACGCGGTCCCCAGGTGCCCGCCTCGTATGGGAATGGCGCGGGCGCGCCAGGACCCTCGATCGTCTGGAGGATCCCGTCCACCAGCTTCCAGGCCGCCTCGACCTCGTCCTTGCGAGTGAACAAGGTCTGGTCGCCGCGCAGGGCGTCGAGGAGGAGGCGCTCGTACGCCTCGGGCGAGGCCGCGGCGAAGGCAGTGCCGTAACGGAAGTCCATGCTCACCGTGCGCGGCCGGTAGCGCTCGCCGGGGACCTTGGCGGAGAAGCGCAGCGCGATGCCCTCCTCCGGCTGCACCCGGACGATCAGCGTGTTCGGAGCCGCGGCTCCCTCGCCGAACAAGGCGTGGGGCAGCTTGCGGAACTGGATGGCGATCTCGGTGAGGCGCTTGGGGAGTCGCTTGCCGCTGCGCAGGTAGAAGGGGACGCCGTCCCAACGCCAGCTGTCGACGTTCAGCTTGATGGCGGCGAAGGTCGGCGTGCGCGAGCCCTTGGCCACGTCCTTCTCCTCCTGGTAGCCCGGCACGTCGTTGCCGGCGATCTGCCCCGCCACGTACTGGCCCAGGACCACCCGCTGCGCCACCGCCTCTGGTCCGTCGATGGGAGAGATCGCGCGGAGCACCTTCACCTTCTCGTCGCGCACGGCGTCCGCGTCGAAGGCGACCGGCGCTTCCATCGCGGTCAGGCAGACGAGCTGCAGCACGTGGTTCTGGATCATGTCCCGCAGGATTCCCGCCTCTTCGTAGTAGCGGCCGCGCGACTCGATGCCGAGCTCCTCGCCGGCGGTGATCTGCACGTGATCGACGTAGTTGCGGTTCCAGATCGGCTCGAAGATGGTGTTCCCGAACCGGAACACCAGGAGGTTCTGCACCGTCTCCTTGCCGAGGTAGTGGTCGATGCGGAAGACCTGCCGCTCGTCCATCGCCTCGAGCACCATCCGGTTCAGCGCGCGCGCCGACGCCAGATTGCGGCCGAACGGCTTCTCGATGACCACCCGCGTGAACCGCGCCTCGCCGGGCGGCCGGATCATCCGGTGCTTCTGCAGCTGGCGCAGCAGGACGGGAAAGGTGCTCGGCGGCGTGGCGAAGTAGAAGAGCCGGTTGCCGCGCGTGGCGCGCACACGGTCCAGCTCCTCCAGCGTGCCCGCCAGCCGCTGGAAGGTCGAGTCGTCGTCGAACGCGCCCGGAACGTACCGCAACCCGCCGGCGAAATCGCGCCACACCTCCTCGTCGACAGGCTTGGTGCGGGAGAACTGACCCACCGCCTCGCGCATGTCCGCCTGGTACTGCTCGTGCGTGTACTCGCTCTTCGACACGCCCACCACGCCGAACGCCGCCGGCAGATGCGCGCTGAGCGCCAGGTTGTAGAGCGCGGGGATCAGCTTGCGATGCGCCAGATCGCCGCTCGCGCCGAACACCACCAGCGCGCAGGGCTCCGGGACCGAGTCGGCGCGCAGCCCTACGCGCAGCGGGTTGGGCAGCTCGTCGTGCTCGGGCGCATACGGCATCGTCAGGCCTTCTTCACTTCGTGGCCGCCGAACTCGTTGCGCAGCGCCGCCTGCACCTTGGCGTTGAACGACTCGCGCTGGCGCGAGGCGATCCGCTCGAGGAGGGAGAGCGTGATGACCGGCGCGGGGACGTTCTGGTCGATGGCCGCCTGCACCGTCCAGCGTCCCTCGCCGCTGTCCTCCACGTATCCCTGCACGTTCTCCAGCCGGGGGTCCTTGCCGAGCGCGTCGGCGAGCAGCTCGAGGAGCCAGGAACGGACCACGCTGCCGTGCATCCACACCTTGGCGATGTTGGGGAGATCGAGGTTCGGGAAGGGCGCGGTCTTGAGGATCTCGAACCCCTCGCCATAGGCGGCCATCAACCCGTACTCGACGCCATTGTGGACCATCTTGGTGAAATGCCCGGAGCCCGCCGGCCCGGTGTGGAGGACCCCGTTCTCTGGCGCCAGCGCCTCGAGGGCCGGCCGCGCCAGCCGGAACGCCTCCGGCGATCCGCCCACCATCAGGCAGTAGCCGTTCTTCAGCCCCCACACGCCTCCGCTGGTGCCGGCGTCCATGAAGAAGAGCCCGCGCTGCTGCAGCTCCTGCGCCCGGCGCATCGAGTCTTTGAAGTTCGAGTTGCCTCCGTCGATGATCAGGTCGCCGCGCGACAGCTTGGCGGCGAGCGAGGTGATCAGCTCCTCCGTGATCCGTCCGGCGGGGACCATGGTCCACACCACGCGCGGCGCCGGCAGCGCGGCGATCACCTCGTCCAGCGTGGTCGCGGGCAGTGCCCCCTGTGCCGCCAGCTCCGTCGCGCGCCGCGGATCGACGTCGTAGGCGACCACCTTGTGGCCCCGGAGCAACAGCCGCTGCGCCATGTTGGCGCCCATCCTGCCGAGCCCGAGCATCGCGATCTGCATCGCTGCCTCCAGCCGCTGCCATATCCGGCAGCGCTGTGCTTGTTCGCGCACTACTCCCGGATCAACCCGAGCGCCTCGCGCACCACCTGCACGAACTTGCGCGGGTCGCCGTCCTCTACGTGGACGCGCAGCACGCGCCGTCCACGCGCCTGAAGCACTTCCAGGTCGCCGCGCGCTTGCGCGGCGAAGAGGGTTGCGAACCCATATGGCTGCCCGGGGATGGGGATGTCCGCTCCACCATCGACGGTGGCCTGCAGGAAGACGCCGGTGCTCGGCCCGCCCTTGTGGAGCTGCCCGGTCGAGTGCAGGTAGCGCGGTCCGAATCCGAACGTGCAGGCCAGGCCGGTGGCGTCGCGCACCTCTCCTTGCAGCCGCGAGAATTCGGCGTGCAAGCCGTCGTCGGGAACCACGTAGCCGAGCTGGGCGACGTACTCGCCTTCGTGCCCCAGCGCCAGGTGCGCCGCGATCCAGTGCACGGCGCTCGATGCGCTGTCGCCGCCGAGCGTGCCTGCCGCCTTCCGCAGGATCCCGGCGTGCTCGGGGCTGCAGAAGAGCGCCAGCCCCCCGCCGCGGAGCGCTGGCTCCGCGGGCGGCAACTTTCCGCCGGAGAGCAGCTCCTTCGTCTTCTCCTTCGCCACCGCGACGTCGGGCTCGTCGAACGGGTCGAGCTCCAGGATCGCGCCCATCACCGCGGTGGCGATCTCCCAGCGGAGGAACTCTCCGGCGAGGCCGTACTCTCCAGCGACTTCCCAGCGAATCACCGGATGCCCTGCCTCGGCGAGCGCCTGCACCGCGCGCTCGTGCTCCGGGGCATGCTCGCCGGCGAGCCACAGGGCGACGAACAGGCGGTCATTGCCGTACACCTCGGGGGGACCGGGCGGCTCGGCGTCGACGGGTAGGATGCCCCGCCCGTTCTTGCCGGTGCTCTCGGCGACGAGTTGCTCCACCCAGGCGCCGAACGGCCGCAGGCGGGGGCTCGAGAGGAGCGTCAGCTTGTCGCATTTCGCGCGTGCGCAGCCGCCCGCGATCGCGCCGAGGCGCACCGCGAGGTTCTCCTCGAGCGGCACCCGGGCATGCGAGGCGAGCGCGACCCGGTCCGCCTCGTCGAGCAGCTTGCCCACGTCGAGACCGAGGAGCGCCGCGGGCACCAGGCCGAAGAACGAGAGCGCCGAGTATCGACCTCCGATCTCGGGAGGGTTGACCCAGGTGCGCCAGAAACCCTCCTTCTGCGCCAGTTGGTGGAGGGGGGATCCGGGGTCCGTGATGGCGACGAAGTGCGACCCGCCGCCGCTCTGCGATTTCGCGTCGCGCTGGGCGAGCTGCCCCGGCGCTCCTGCCTCCAGGCCGTCGAGCACCTTGCGGAAGTGCCGGTAGAACGAATTCACCTCGGTGGTGGTGCCGCTCTTCGAGGAGACGAGGAAGAGCGTGCGCGAGAGGTCGAATCCCTCGACGGATCGACGGACCGCGTCCGGCGCCGTCGAGTCGAGGACGCGCAGGTCCAGACCTCCCGGCTGCTTGCCGAAGACGCGCGCGAGCACGTCCGGGCACAGGCTCGACCCGCCCATGCCCAAGAGGAGGCAGTGGCGGAAGCGCTGCGCGGCCTGCTTCGCGAAGCTCGCCAGCTCGAACGCATCGTGGCGCATCTTCTGGGTGACCTCGAGCCAGCCGAGGCGGTTCTTCGCCACTTCCTGGTGCTTGGGATCCGTGCTCCACAGCGTCGGGTCCTTCGCCCACAGCCGCGCGGCGACCTTCTTCGCGGCGGCGGCCTTCAGGCCCTGCTCGGCCGCGTCCTTGCGCCTCCCGAGCCGCTCGTCGACCTTGTGCGCCTTGCCGAATCGCTGCGCCTCGGACCGCGCGCCGATCGCGTGCAGCAGGTTCGTGAGCGCGGTGCTGAACAGCTCCAGGCCCTCGTCGGTCAGCTTGCGGCAGACCGCCTCGAGATCCACGCCGACCTGGCCAAGGCGCGCGAGCTGCGCCCGCGCCTCGTCCACGCCCTGCAGCACGGAATCGGGCACCGCCTTGCCGTGATCGTTGAACGCCTGCAGCGTGGCGAGCGGCATGGTGTTGACCGTCTCGCGGCCGATGAGCGTCTCGACGTAGAGCACGTCGCTGTAAGCCTTGTTCTTGGTGCCGGTCGACGCCCACAGCGGCCGCTGCCGCGTGGCGCCCTTCGCCTCCAGCGCCTTCCAGCGCGGCGTCGCGATGCTGCGCAAGTAGACCTGGTACGCCTCCTTCGCGTTGGCGACGGCAATCTTGCCCAGCAGCGACTTCTCGCCTTTCTGCTCGAGCAACTTGTCGACGGCGCTGTCGACGCGGCTGACGAAGAAGGATGCGACGCTGTGGATCTGCGCGACGGGGAGGCCCTTGGCGAGCCTGTCCTCGAGCCCCGCCATGTACGCGTCGATTACCTGCTGGTAGACCGTGTTGGAGAAGATGAGCGTGATGTTCACGCTGATGCCGGCCGCCGTTGCCTCGCGAATGGCCGGAATGCCTTCCGGGTTTGCCGGAATCTTGATGAAGAGGTTGGTCCGATCCACCGCTTTCCAGAAGCGCTTGGCTTCCTCGACGGTGGCCCGGGTATCGCGCGCGATGAAGGGCGACACCTCCAGCGAGACGAAGCCGTCCTTGCCGCCCAGCCGTTCGAAGAGCGGACGAAGCACGTCGCACCCGGCGCGGACGTCGCCGACGGCCAGCGTCTCGTAGATCTCCATCGGCGTGCGGCCGCCCTCGACGAGCCGGGCGAGCTCGTCGTCGTACTCGTCGGACTCGACGATCGCCTTCTCGAAGATGGCCGGATTCGCGGTCACCCCGCGGATGCCCTCCTCGGCGGTGAACCTGAGCAGCTCGCCCGAGTGGATGAGCTTGCGGCCGATCAGATCGAGCCAGGGGCTCTGGCCGACCTCGTTGAGCTTCTGGGACGGTTTCATCGTCTATCCCTTCGTGTTGGTGCGGGCGCCCTCGACGAGCCACTTGGAGATGCGCCCGGCGATCTTCTGCGGAGTCATGCCGTAGGCCTCGGCGAGCGCCTTCTCGGGCGCGCTGGCGCCGAATCGGTCGATCCCGACCATGAGACCGTCTCCGATGATGCGATACCAGTCGAGCCCGCCCGCGGCCTCCACGGCGACGAGCTTCGTCCTCGTGTCGTGCGGCAGCAGCTTGCGTTGCTCGTCGCCGGGCCAGGCAAGGAATCGCTCCACGCAGGGCATGGAAACGAGGCGCGTGCGCGCCCGCACGCCCGCGTCGAGGAACTGCAGCGCTGCCTGCGACGCGGGCAGCTCCGACCCCGTCGCGACGATCACCAGCTCGGGCTCGCCCTGCGCCTCGACCAGCGTGTAGGCGCCGCGAAGGACCTTCGCTAGATCTCCCGCGGTCGCACGCTGCAGCGGAGGGAGCTTCTGCCGCGTGAGCACCAGCGCGGTCGGCCCGTCCTTGCGCTGCAGCGCCGCCGTCCAGGAAGCCGCCACCTCGAGCGGATCGCCAGGCCTCCACACCTGGAGGTTGGGAATGGCCCGGAGAGAGGCGAGCTGCTCGATGGGCTGGTGGGTGGGACCGTCCTCGCCGAGGAAGATCGAGTCGTGCGTGTAGACGAACAAGCTCTGCAGCCTGGACAGCGCCGCCAGCCGGATCGGCGGACGCATGTAGTCGCTGAAGAGGAGGAACGTCGCCCCGTACGGGATGAAGAACCCGTCGTAGGCAAACCCGTTGGCGACCGCGCCCATGCCGTGCTCGCGCACCCCGAAATGGATGTTGCGCCCGCGGTAGTCGCCCGGACGGACGTCTCCGCCGTCCTTGATGTACGTGAAGGTCGAAGGGTCGAGGTCGGCGGACCCGCCCACCAGGTTGGGCACCAGCTCGGCGACCTTCTGGATCACCGCCTGGGACACCTTGCGCGTCGCCTCCGCAGCCGTAGTGCTCGCGACCACCTTGGCGAGCTGCTCGGCGAGATCGCGCGGAACTTCGCGATTTGCGTACTGGTCCCACAGCCGCGCGTGCGCCGGGTCCTTCCGCCATTGCGCGAGCTTCTGCTGCCAGGCGTCGTACGTCTTCTTCAGCTCCTCGACGCGGGCAGCCCACGAAGCGCGCACCTCGTCGGGGACGAGGAAGGTCGGTTCTTGCGGCCACCCCAGCTTCTGCTTGGCGAGGCGCACCTCGTCCTTGCCGAGCGGCGAGCCGTGCGCCTCGTGCGTATCGGCCTTGTTGGGCGATCCGTATCCGATGACCGTGCGCACCGCGATCAGGCTGGGGCGCTCGTTCTGCTGCTTGGCGGCGCGGATGGCGCGATCGATCGCTTCGGTGTCGTTGCCGTCGTCGATCTTTTGCGTGTACCAGCCGTACGCTTGGTACCGCTCGAGGCGATTCTCGGTGAACGTGACGTCGGTGTGCCCGGCGAGGGAGACGCGGTTGTCGTCGTAGAGGAAGATGAGATTGCCCAGCTGGAGATGGCCGGCCAGCGAGGAAGCCTCGGCGGAGACGCCCTCCATCAGATCTCCGTCGGAGCAGATTCCGTAGACGTAGCCGTCGATCAGCCCGTCGCCGAGGCGCGCGGCGAGCATCTTCAGGGAGAGCGCCATGCCGACCGCGTTGGCGATTCCCTGCCCCAGCGGACCGGTGGTGGCCTCGACCCCGGGGGTGTCGCGGAATTCGGGGTGCCCGGGCGTCTTCGAGTGCAGCTGCCGGAACTTGCGCAGGTCGTCGATCGTCACGTCGAACCCGGCCAGGTGCAGGAGCGCGTAGATCAGCATCGAGCCGTGTCCCGCGCTGAGCACGAAGCGGTCGCGGTTGGGCCAGCGCGGGTCCTTGGGGTTGAAGCGCAGGTGCCGGGTCCAGAGCACGTGCGCCATCGGCGCCGCTCCCATCGGCATGCCGGGATGGCCGCTGTTCGCGTTCTCCACCGCGTCGACGGCGAGGAAGCGGATGGTGTCGATCGCCTTCTTTTCCAGCTCGGGCAGATTCGTGGGCATGTGTTCCCTAAGGAGTGGTCGCAGGTGTGTGACGCGTGTCGGGCAGAAGCGTTGCTCCGTCGGCGGCGAGCGCCGCGGCGCCGAGCACGGTCGTGTTCGGATCGAGCACCACGTGCACGGGCATCGCTTCGAGCAGCGGCCTCATGCGCCCCTTGGCGAGAAAGGCGGAACGGAAACGGCCGTCCTGCATCTCGGGCAAAAGCTTCGGCGCGATGCCGCCCGCGACGTACACGCCGCCGGTCGCCAGCGATTTCAGTGCCAGGTTGCCTGCCTCCGCGCCGTACAGGCCGCAGAAGATCTCGACGGAGCGCCGGCAGACCGGATCGCCCGCCCGCGCGGCTTCCGTGATCGCCGACGGCGCTTCCTCGCGCGCCTGCAGCACCATCTCCGCGACCCGCCGGGGGAGAGGGGCTCCGCTCGAGTGCGCGATCGCTTCGGCGACGTTCACCAGGCCCTCGCCGGAAACGACGCGCTCCCACGAGACGTGGTCGTAGCGTCGCAGCAGGAAGCGCAGGATCTCCATCTCCGACTCGTCTCGCGGGGCGAACGAGGAGTGACCACCCTCGCTCGCCAGCACTTCCGGGCGCCCGCAGGCGCCCCGCACCGCCACGGCTTCGCCGAGGCCGGTCCCGGCGCCGATCAACGCCCGCGGTCCACCGGGGTCGTACACCCCCTCGTTGAGGCAAACCAGGTCATGCGGCTTCACCGCCGCGATCCCGAGCGCCAGCGCGTGGAAGTCGTTCACCAGCCGGACCGACCGGATCCCCAGGAGCGAGGCGAGCTCGCGCTCGTCGATCAGCCAGGGGAGATTGGTGGTGTGCGAGCGCCCGCCCGACACCGGGCCTGCGACGCCGAACCCCGCGTGCGCGGGCATCGGCCTTCCCAACGCCTTGGCGAACGCGCGGCAGATGGCCCCCAGCCCGGGAAACTGGCGGCTGTCGTAACGCTGGCTCTCCCGCAGCTCGATCGAGGGTGCGCCCGCCTCCGGAGCCTCGCCGACCTCCGCGATCGCGAGGAGCGTCTTGGTGCCGCCGACGTCTCCGGCGAGGACCTCCATGGTGGCGGGCACCCTACAAGACGCGGCCGGAAGATCAAGCGACGCAGGAGATACCGGACCACTGCGGTCGCGTCGCCTAAGGATGGTTTGAGCGTGTTGTTGGGATTGTGTGT
>JBJMQJ010000184.1:0-3597 GCA_045802765.1 Myxococcales bacterium | reverse complement strand
GGCATCGGCTTGTACGCCAGCATCTTTCTCATTCCCTTGCTCTTCGAGCGGCAGCTCTCGATGACCGCCGCGAGGACCGGACTCGCGCTGGCCGTCGGCGCGGTCACGAGCGGCATCTTGATCGTCTGCGCGCAGCCGCTTCTCTCGCGCTTCCGCGCCCGCTCCCTGTGCGCCGCGGGAGCGATGCTGTTCGCCTTGGCCATGCTGCTCCTGGCGCGGATCGCGCTGCGCTCTTCGGGCGACGTCTACTTCCCCCAAGCGCTGCGCGGCGCGGGGACGGGGCTGCTCTACATCGGGATGAATGGATTCGCCTTCGAGGGGATCGACGGCCACGACCTCTCCACCTCGGCGAGCCTCTTCTACATGTTGCGACAGCTGGGTGGGACCGCGGGCGTGGCGCTCGCCGCCTCCGCGCTGGACGGATTCGGGCAGACGGGAATGGTCGCCGCCCTGGTGGTCCTCGCGGTGGCCGCGCCGCTCTCGCTCGCGCCCATGGCCGCGGCGAATCGCCGGGTGAGCGCGGAGGAGCAGGCGCGCGTCAGCGCGTGACGGCGAGGTACACGCCGATGGCGACGCCTACGCACGCCGCCAGTCCGCGCAGGGCGGTGGCGGGGAGCCGCCGCGCCACGCGCACTCCTGCCCAGCCGCCGATGACGGATCCGAGCGCGAGAGGCAGCGCGGCGTGGAAGTCGAGCGCTCCGGTCGGATGCAGAGCTTCCAGCGCCACGAAGGTGAGCGCGGCGACGGCGTTGTTGATCATCGCGTTCAGAATGCGCAGCGCATTCAGCTCCCCGATAGGACGCGGCAAGAGCAGCCCCATCGCGGCGAGGAACGGGATGCCCTGCGCGGCGCCGAAATAGCCGCCGTATACCGACACCCCGAACGGAACCGCGACTGTCGCCGCGGGATACCCGTGCTCCGGGCGGTGCCGCGCGAGCCAGTGGTTCACCAGCGGCTGGACGGCGATGAGGATCGCCGAGACGACGAGGAGCCACGGGACGACGCGCGCGAAGACCCGTCCACCCAGGCTGAGCAACAGCCACGCACCCAGCAGGCCGCCCAGCGCGGACGGGACGAGCTGGCGGCGGGCGTCGCGCCGCAGCCCGGCGGACAGCTCGCGCCAGTAGCCGCCGGTGGAGGCGACGATCCCTGGGAGCAGGCCCACCGTGCACGTCGTATTCGCCACGAGCGGGGAGAGGTGGGCGACGCCGATGAGCACGGGAAAAGCGAGCAAGGTCCCGCCGCCGGCCGCGGCGTTCACGCTGCCGGCCACGAGGCCGGCCAGGAAGACCCATAGGTCCGTCGGCACGGACCTCATCCTCGCTCAATGGTCGAAAAACGGAAGCGCCGGGAGCGAGGAGGGCGCGCGAAGGACCTGCGCGGGTCCCTCAGACCGTCCGGCGTCGGCCGCCCGCGAGCGCGAGGTATGCCCAGAGGACGACGATCGCGCCGATGATCGACGAGATCCAGCCGCCGGGCGTGAATCCCCAGCTTCCGTCGGCGGCCGAGCGGTTGCCGAACAGCGCGTGCCCGATGAGCCCGCCCACGAGCGATCCGACCATGCCCAGCACGGCCGTCGAAAGCCAACCCATCTGCTGGCGGCCCGGAAAGATCGCGCGGGCAATGAGGCCGATGACGAGGCCGAAGATCAGGAACCCAATGATGCTCATGCGTGGTTCTCCCCAAGGAGGTCTGCCCGCAAGGTATGCACGGCGGGTACACCCGCGCCTGCCCGCGCGACCGGAGGGCGCGGAGGCGGGCGCTGCGGCAGGCCCTCAGCGCACCCGCACGGCGTAGCGCAGCCGTGCGATCGCGATCAGGCCCGCTCCGATGGCGGCGCCGAGCACCCAGCCTGCCACCACGTCGGAGGGATAGTGCACGCCGAGGTACACGCGCGAGATGCCCACCACCACCGCGATCGCCAGCGCGAGGGGCGCCAGCGCTGGCGCCGCCCAGCTGACGACGGCGGCCGCCGCCCCGGTATCGGCGGCGTGCGCGGAGGGAAACGACTTGCCCGATCCGCAGCCTCGCGGCGCACGCACGGAAGCGAGCGAGTGGCATGGCCGCTCGCGATCGATCGCCGGCTTGACCACGCGGACGGAGACCAGGTCCGCGATGCCGACCGCGACGAGGAGCAGCACGGCCGCCACCCAGCGATGCGGGGAACGCAGGCCCAGGTACACCGCGAACGCCGCCGCGAGCGGCAACAGCAGGCCGCGGTTCGATGCCGCCGCCATGACGTCGTCCAGCGCGGGCGACGCATGGCCGTTGACCAGGCGCAGGAGCTGGAGATCGACGGGCGACGGCACGGCCGGGACCGTACCATGCCGGCGCTTGCCCGCTCGCCTGCCGCCGCCCGGCGAGCCGCGGGGCGGTCCCGGTGATAGACACTTCCGGAGGAGGTGCCGATGGCTCGGATGGTGAAGTGCGTCAAGCTCCAGCGAGAGCTGCCCGGACTCGAGTTCAAACCGTTCTCCAACGAGCTGGGGCAGCGCATCTACGACAGCGTCTCCCAGGAGGCGTGGAAGATGTGGTTGGAGCATTTCAAGATGATCATGAACGAGTACCGTCTGGCCGGCGGGAGCGAGCAGGCCAACCAGGTCCTCTTCGACCAGGCGGAGAAGTACTTCTTCGGGGAAGGGGCAGCGCTCCCTCCCGATTACAAGCCCCCGCAAGCCAAGGGGTAGGGTGCGGAACCCAGGCGACATCCTGGTCGTCTCCTGCTACGAGCTGGGGCGGCAGCCGGTCGCGGCGGCGACGGCCCTGGCCGAGCTGCGGCGGTCGGGATTCGCGCCGGCCGCGCTCGACGTATCGGTGGAAGCGGTCGACGACGCGACGCTCGCGCGCGCCCGCCTGGTCGCCATCTCCGTGCCGATGCACACCGCGCTCCGGCTGGGAGTCCGCGTGGCGCAGCGCGCGTCGCAGGGCGCCCACGTCTGCTTCTTCGGCCTGTACGCCGAGCTGAACGCGGACCATCTGCTCGAACGGCATGCGGATTCGGTCATCGGCGCGGAGGCGGACGTTCCGTTGCGTCTCCTCGCCGAGGCGCTCGAGCGCGGAGACGCCCTGTCGGTGCCGGGCGTGCGAAACTCCGGCGGAGCGACGCTGCTCGAGCGGGCAAAGCTCGCTCCGGCGGTCCCCAGCCGCGCCGGACTGCCGGTGCTCGACCGCTACGCACGGCTCGAGATCGGAGCGGAAACCCGGCTGGTCGCGTCCGTCGAGGCATCGCGGGGCTGCAAGCATCTGTGCCGGCATTGCCCGATCGTGCCGGTCTACCGCGGGCGCTTCGTCGCCGTGCCGCGCGAGACGGTCTTGCGGGACGTCGAGCAGCAGATCGAAGCCGGCGCCCGGCACGTGACGTTCGGCGATCCCGATTTCCTCAACGGGCCGACGCACGCGCTGCGCCTGGTGGGGAAGCTTCACGCCCGCTGGCCCGACGTCACCTTCGACGCGACCATCAAGATCGAGCACCTCCTCGAGCACCGCGAGATGCTGCCGGAGCTGGCGCGCTGCGGGTGCCTGTTCATCACCAGCGCGGTCGAGTCGCTCAACGACGCGGTCCTGCTCGCGCTGCGCAAGGGACACACGGCCGCGGAG
>JBJMQJ010000183.1:0-5459 GCA_045802765.1 Myxococcales bacterium | reverse complement strand
GGCGACTCGAAGCGCGCCCTGTCCAAGCTGCAGATCTGCTTCAAGGCCAACCCGCGCGACCTGAATACGCTGCAGATGCTGGCCAAGGCGTTCCAGGACCTCGGGCAGACGTCGAAGACCGTCTCCGTGCTCAAGGAGCTGGCCCGGGTGCACGCCGATTCCGGCCGCGCCGACGAGGCGCAAAGGACCTACACGCAGGCCGCGCAGCTGGCGCCCGACGACCCGGAGGTGAAGGCCGCACTCCGGGGCGGCGGCCACTCACCTCGTCCGGCGTCCGCTCCTTCGCGCCCGGCGCCCGCTGCCGCCTCGCGGCCGGCGGCCATCGCGCCTCCGCCGGCGCCCAGCGCCCGCGCGTCGACCTCCGCGCCCATCGCCACGCCGTCTCCTCCCGCCCGATCCGCCGAGCCGGTGAGCGCGGCGAGCATCCCCAAGCTGCTCAAGGAGACCGAGGTCTACGTCAAGTACGGCCTCCACGACAAAGCGCAGGAGCATCTGCGCAAGATCCTCGCCGCGGATCCGAACAACCTCGAGGCGCACGAGAAGGCCAAGGCCGTCGCCCTGGCCAGCGGCCGCACCGAGGACGCCATCGCCGAGCTGGCGGCGCTGGTCCGACTCTACGGGCAGCGGCGCGATCCGCGGGCGCAAGAGGCGCGCGCGGAGCTGCGCGAGCTGGATCCGCGCAACGCCGCGCTGGCGGGCGCGCCGGCGGCGGCGGCCATGGCTCCGCGGCACGAGATCGAGCTCGATCCGGCCGAGGAGGAGATCGAGCTCGAGACGGCGGAGCCGGAGCAGGCGCTGGACGAGTCCCTGGTCGAAGCAGAGATCGAGCCCGAAGGCCTGCCGCTTCCCGACGACGAGCCCCTGCTGGAGGCGGAGCCGCTCGCCGCCCCTCCCGCCGCGCGAGGCGAGGACCACTTCGCCTCCGATCTCGCCGAGGCGGACTTCTACATCGAGTCGGGCCTCGCCGACGAGGCGCGCGCCATCCTCGAGGCCGTCCTGATGGGAGAGCCCGAGCACCCGGGCGCGCTCTCGCGGCTGCGACGCATCGGCGGCGCGGGAAAGAAGGGCGGCTTGTCCCGCCCGGCCGTGGCGCAGGGGCGTCCGGCTCCGGCGCCCGCGCCGGTGGATGCGCCCGAGCAGGACGATCTCGCTGCCGAGCTCGCCGCCGAGCTGGCCGCGGAGATCAACGCCGCGCAGCTGGTGGAGGACGCGCCGCTCGACGGCGACGTACTGGACAGCTTCCAGGTGCCGGCCCACGAGGTGCTGGGCGAGTTCCGCAACAAGGTGGCGCAGACGGTCCGCCGCGAAGACGCGCAGACCCACTACGACCTGGGCATCGCCTACAAGGAGATGGGCCTTCTGGAGGAGGCCATCTCCGAATTCGAGATTGTCCTCCACCACGGCGGCGGCGCGCGGCATGCCGACTGCCTCGCCATGCTCGGCACCTGCGAGGCGGAGCGCGGGAACGCCGAGGCGGCGGTGAAGTACCTCCAGGACGGGCTCGAGCTGACCGAGCTGAATCCCGAGGCGCGCCGGGCCATGGCCTTCGAGCTGGGCACCGTGCTCGAGACGGTGGGGCGCAACGGAGAGGCGCTCGAGCAGTACCGGGCGGTCGCGGCGGAGGAGCGCGGGTTCCGCGACGTGGCGGCGCGCATCCAGCGGCTGGGCAACGGCAGCACCCGGCCGCGCGCGCCCGTGAAGCCGGCGGCGATGCCCGGCGGGCGCATGGCGCCGGCGACCGCTGCAGCGGAGAAGAAGCCGCCCGAGGCGGGCGCATCGCGCAACCGGAAGATCGGGTTCATCTAGCGTGAGGCCGGCCAAGTGAACTACCTCGACTACTACGAGCTGGCCCAGGAGCCGTTCTCCAACGCGCCGGTGTCGCGCTTCTACTTCAACTCACCCCAGCATGCGCAGGCGCTGGTGCGGCTGACGCACGTCTGCTCGCAGATGAAGGGCCTCGCCATCCTGGTGGGCGACATCGGCGCGGGGAAGACCACGCTCGCGCGCCGTCTGCTCGATTCGCTCCCCGAGAACGAGTACGAGGCGGCGCTGCTGGTCATCATCCACAGCGGCGTGACCGCTTCCTGGCTCCTCAAGCGCATCGCCCTCCAGCTGGGGGTCGACGCCCCGAGCGAGGACAAGCTCACGCTCCTGGGGCAGCTCTACCAGAGGCTGGTGCGCATCTACGAGCAGGGAAAGCGGGCGGTGGTGCTGATCGACGAGGCGCAGATGCTCGCCACGCGGGAGCTGATGGAGGAGTTCCGCGGCCTGTTGAACCTCGAAGTACCCGAGCGCAAGCTGCTCTCGCTGATCTTTTTCGGCCTGCCCGAGATCGAGGAGAACCTCAAGCTCGACCCGCCGCTCGCGCAGCGCGTGGCGATGAAGTTCCGCCTCGCCCATCTGACGCCGGAGAGCACCGAGTCATACATCAAGCACCGCCTCCGGCTGGCCGGCGCCTCGCGGATGCCGTTTACGCCCGAGGCGGTCAACGCGGTGCACCATTTCTCCAGCGGCACGCCGCGCGTGATCAACACGCTTTGCGACAACGCCCTGTTCGAGGGATACGTAGCGCGGGTGCCGATGATCGACGAAGCGATGATCGGCCGCGTCGCCGCCGAGCTGGGGCTGGACGGGGATGGAGCCGTGAACGACGATGGTGCAGGTGGGGGGCACCACCGGGATGCAGGTGGGGGACGCCACCGGGATGCAGATGGGGGACACCATAAAAACATGGTGTCCCCTCCACAACCGAAGCCGCTCGACCTGGGGGAGATCGATCGCTACCTGGCGGGCCTCGCCAAGCCCTCGTGACCGCGGCCGGCCGCTGCCGGTCGGGAGCTGAAGAGAGAAGCATGCGGCGCGCGCGGTCAGCTCCCGGCAAACGACCGTCGAGCCATGCGGCGGAGCGCTCGTGCTGAGCCGCGTCCTTCTGGCCGGCGCGCTGGCGGCGGCGGTGGTCGCCGGCGCCGCAATCGCATTCCTCCGCACGGACTTCGTCGCCAACAACCTGTGCGCCTATGCGGTGGCGACCATCGAGGAGGCCACCGCCGCGCAGGTGCGAGTGGCCCGCTGCTCGGTGGAACCGGCGCGGGGGCAGCTCACCATCGACGGGCTGCAGGTCGGCGACCCGGGCGGCCGCATCGACCTCAAGGTCGCGCGGGTGTTCGTCCACGTGCTGGTCCGGCCGGTGCTGCAGCGCATCCGGCTCGAGCAGCTGGAGATCGATCATCCCGAGCTGCACCTCTCGCTCGACCAAAAGGCGGCGCCCACCGCGCGCGCCCGGAGGCAGGAGTGCCTCCCGGACGTGCTCGACCGATTCGAGCTGGGCCGCGTGAAGATCCGCAAGGCGTCGGTCGACGTGCGCGGCGGAGGCGTGAGCTTCGTCTTTCCGCGCGCCTCCGCCGCGATACACGGGGAGGGCGACGCGATGAAGGTCGCGCTCGCGACCCGCGGCGGCGCCGTCGAGTTGCCCGGGCGGAGGATCGGCCTGGTTTCCGTCCGCGGCGCTGCCAAGGTCGACCTGCGCGGGACGGGCCAGCTCGAGGTGACGCGCGCCGACCTGGTCGGAACCGAGGCGGCGGCGTTCCTTTCCGGCCGGATCTCGGACCTCTGCGACCCGCACATCGACGCCAGCGCCAACCTGCGCGCCGACGACCTGGCGGCCGCCGTCGCCGCTTACCTGCCCGGAACGCTGCGCGGTGTCCGCGGATCGCTGGCCGCCGACGCCACCGTGACCTTCGCCGGCAAGGACCCGCACGTCCGCGGCGACGTCCGGCTGCGCGGGTTGCAGCTCGAGGGGTTCGACCCCGGCGACCTGAGCGCGCGATTCGATCTCAACGGCCGGCGCATCAAGGTCGAGCACCTCGACCTCGCCGTCGGCCGCGGCCAGGTGGCGGGAAGCGCCGAGGTAGGCTTCGGCCAGGGATTCCCGCTCGCAACCGATCTGACCTTGCGCGACGTGGAGCTGGCCGAGGTGCTCCGCAAGGTCACGCTTCCGCACGCCTGGGTGGTGCTACGCACCGCCGGCAAGGTGCAGATGAAGGGGACGCTGCTCCCGCTCCTGCTGAGCGGCGACGCCTCGCTCGACCTGTCGGAGTTCGCCGTTCTCGACCGCGCGTACGACGCCCGGCGCAAGGGCGGCCCCCGGCGCATGCTCGAGATGCCCAAAGGTCATCTCGCCAGCGCGGTCGCGATCGACAGTCAAAAGGTCGCGTTGCGCGGCGCGCGCATCGAGTCGGGTTCCTCGGTCCTCGGCGTGGAGGGCGCGCTGTACACCGATCCCGCCCGGGGACTCGACCTCCTTGCCCAGACCGACGGGGTGTCCTTGGACGATCTCCGGGGTCACGTCGCCGACCTGCCCTGGCATGGCCGCGCGGCGCTGGCGGCGCGCGTCCACGGCCCGTATGCCGACGTGCGCGTGGAGTCGAGCGCCGCGATGCGCGGCTTCCACTTCATGGACCTCTCGCTGGGCGACCTCTCCGCGCAGGTCGATTTCACCGGCATGGTGCTCTCGCTGGAGCAGCTGCGCGGGCGCAAGGATCGCTCCACCTACGCCGGCCGCGTGAAGCTCGACTTCCGCCGCGAGGCGGCCATCGACGCGCACCTCGACCTGCCCGACGCGTACGTCCACGATCTCATCGATCTCGCCCAAGGCCTGGTGCCTTCGCTCTCCTCGGTGAGCCGCCCTGACGATCTCGACGGGCGCTTGTCCGGGGTCCTCGACGTCAAGGGGCCGGTCGCGGCGCCCGACGGCCAGGCCCATCTGTCCTTTTCCTCGGCGTCCGCCTGGGGACAAGGGTTCGACGGCGGCGAGGCGCGGATCGCGCTGCACGGCAAGGAGCCGCGCCTGCAGATCGAACGGCTCGTTCTCCGCGACGGCGACGGCGAGCTGGAAGTCGCCGGCCGGTTCGGGCCGGCCTGGCAGCTCGAGATGGACGCCAGGACGCGTGACTTTGGCCTCGAGAAGCTCGATTTCGCCAGGGGTGCCCGCCTGGAAGGACCGCTGGCGGTCGAGGCGCGCCTGCGCGGCGTGGCGCAGCACCCGGTCCTGGAGGTGCGCTCGACCTTCGCCGGCGGACGGGCGGGCAGCGCCGCGCTGGGCGACGGCACGGTCTCCCTGCACCTCGACGGCAAGCAGTTGCGCTGGGAGGGCGAGGTCGGCACGCACCGGCTGGAAGGCCACGCCGCGCTCGAGGACGACGTGCCGTACTCGACGACGCTGGCGGTGCGCTTTCCCGATCTGTCGGGGTACTTCCAGAGCTTCCTTCCCGAGGCGGAGGTGCAGGGCGGATCGCTTTCGGCGGCGCTCTCCCTCTCCGGGTCGCTCCTGCGCTGGCGCGAATCGGAGGGCCGGGCGGAGCTGAGCGCGCTGCAGCTGGTGCGCAACGGAATGACCTTCGAGAACGACGGCCCCGGACAGCTCGTGTTCGGACCGTCGGGCATCGAGGTGCGCAAGCTGG
>JBJMQJ010000182.1:0-9472 GCA_045802765.1 Myxococcales bacterium | reverse complement strand
GGCGGCGACGCCGTGCCGCCTGGACGGGCGCCCGGCGGTGCCGCCACCGCCCGGCCGGGGCTCGCCGGCGCAAGTCGAGGCACCGGAGGAGCGGATCCCCCAACCGGCTGGACGGGTCCCGCGACCGGAGCGTTCGGCCGCGCCGGCCCAAGTGGTTTCCCGCCTGCCGGGATTGGCGGAACTGTCCCCGCTGGCGGCCGCTGACCCTGGATCGCAGCCGATCCCGGCGGCGGCCGCGGCGGGGCCAGCGAAGACGGTCCAGCGCCAGCCGGACGCGCTGGTGTTCGAGGAACGGGTACGCGAGGGCCGGGCGTCGCGTCGTTCGCGGCGCCCGCCGCCCCACCGCCGAGGGCGAGCTGCGCTGCGATCCCGGGCGGCGCCATTGCCGCCGCGGGGGCGTCGGGCCGCTCCTCCGCGTCGGGCGTGGACGCAGCGTCGCCGGACGAGGCCGGTTTTCCCGGTTCGCGCGGCTGCTCGGGTTCGCCCACTCTCGCATCGTACCGGATGAACCGACCGAGGCAAGCCTGCTGCCGCCAGGCGCCGCAAAGCAATCATGCAGCTCGTCGCGGCAGGTCGTGAGGGCCGTCCGAACGCACAGGAATTCCAGCGAGTTGAGCCCCTTTCGACCGCGCGGCGCGACGGTGTGACGGGGCCGTTCGGCCGCGCGCGGTACGGTTTCGGCGCGACCCATTCTAGCTGCATCGCGTCATGGCCCCATCCGCGACCCTTCCGCCCCCACTACACCCGGGACGGGTGCGAGCGGCACTCACGGCCTACCGGACCGCGAACCCGGCAGCGCGGCGGAAGCCAGGATCCCCGGCGAACGGCGCGAAGGCGGGTTCCGCCTCCATCTGCTCGCGCGACCTCTTGACCGCCTCGGCGGCGGCCCGATCGAGCGCCTCGCCCTGGATGCCCTGCTCCGCGAGCCGGCGACGCGCGGCCGCCTCGACGCGTTGGTTGGCCGCGGCGAGCGCCCGGGCGGCACCGCCGCCGTCGCCGCGGCGGGCGGACCAGCGCGCGCGGCCGTACCACCCTTCCGGAGCATCGGGCGCTACCTGCACCAGCCGGTCGAAGGTCCGCCCCGCCTCCTCGACCTGCCCGTCGTCGAGGAGCGCCCCGCCGTACTGGAAGAGGGCCGGCACGTTACGGGACTCGAGATGCACCGCCGTTTCGTAGTCGCGCAGCGCCGCCTTGGAATCGCCGCCGCGCTGGTAGAGGTTACCGCGGGAGAGCAGCAGGTAAAGGTTCGTCGGCTGGCGCTGCAGCGCGACGGTCAGCTCACCGCGCGCATCCTCGAGCTTGCGCTGCTCGGCGAGCACGCGCGCGGCGCCGATGCGGGCCGTGAACGCCCCCGCATCGCGCGCCGCGGCCTGGCGGTACGCGGCGAGCGCCTCGTCCTTGCGGCCCAGGTCGTAGAGCACGTCGCCCAAGCGCTCCAGCGGCTGCGAGCTCTTCGGCGCGAGCCGGGCGGCCTCGCGGTACTCGGCGGCGGCCTCCTCGCGCTTGCCGTTGTTGACCAGCACGTTGCCGCGCGCCAGGTGCGGCGCCGAAAGGTCGCCGGTGCAGGCGGCGGCGCAGGCTAGCAGGGCGGCGAGACGGCGCATCGGGAGGCGGAAGTGTAGTGCACTCGAGGCGCCTGCGCGGCGGGAAAAGATGTCGCGGCGCCGGCCGGCTGCTCAGCCGTCCTTTTCCGGCCCGCTCGCGTCGGGGTCCTTCCCCACCCGCCGCTCGACCCACAGGTACTCGGTGAGGATCTGCGCGCAGACGAGCATCGGCGTCGCGACGACGGTGCCGAGCAGGCCGAAGACGGCGCCGAACATCCCCTGTCCGAAGAGGAGCAACGCAGGGCGGACCTCGACCGCCCGCTTCATCACCAACGGCTGCACGAGGTAACCCTCGACGAGGTGGACGCCGAGGTACACGGCGCCGGCGAGCACGAAATGGCGCGGCGATTGCGCCAGCCCGGCGAGGAGGCCGGGGACGGAGCTCGCGATCGCGCCCACGTAGGGGACGAAGGTGCCGAGGAAGGTCAGCACGCCGAGCAGCAGCCACTCCTGGATGCCGATCAGCGCGAGGCCGATGGCGGTGAAGGTCCCCATCAAGGTCATCGAGACCACGATCCCGCCGACCCATCTGCGTAGCCCGTCGCCGGTGCGCCTCCACGCCTCGTCGAACACCGCCTCGTGCTGCTTGGGGATCAAGAGCCGCACGCCGCGCCGGTAGACCTCGGGCTGGTACACGAGGAACGCGCCGAGCACGATGATGAGGATCACCGAGGTGACGCCGGACACCACGGCGACGAGGGCGGGGACCGCCTTCTCGCCCACCTTCGCGGCCATCTCGGGCGCCTTCTGCGCCGCCTGTCCCTTCTCGCCCGAGCCGCGCCCGCCGGTCGCGCTCTGCACGCTGCGCAGCCAGCCCTGCGCCTTCTGGATGGCGCGCGGCGCGCTTTCGCGCAGCTGGTCGACCTCGCGCTGCAGCACGGGGGCGGCCAGGGCGACCAGCCCCGCGGTGACCCCGACGAGCGCGAGCAGCACGAGCAGCACCGCGAGGCCGCGGCGCATCACGCGCGACAGCCACCCGACGGGAAACGAGAACACCACCCCGATGAGCACGCCGAGGAACCCGAGCAGCACCACTTCACGGGCGAGCCAGAGGAGCGCCAGCGCGGCCGCGCAGGCGAGAAGGACCAGGCCGACCTGCACGGCGCGCCTGCGCTCGGCGACTGTTTCCACTTGGCCGCTTCCGTACGCGCTTCGCGTCAGGCGTGCGAGGCTGCGCCGGCGGCAGTGGCTTGCAGCGAACACCCCCGGCTATTCGCCGGGTGAGCTCAGCGCGCCGCGGGAAGGCGCACGGCGAAGGTGGCTCCGGCGCCGGTGTCGACGAGCGAGAGCTGGCCGCCGTGCGCTTGCGCAATCTCGCGCGAGGTGGACAGGCCCAGGCCGTTACCACCCGGGCGCGTGGTGACGAACCGCTGGAAGATTCGCTCGCGGTCCTTGGCCGGGACCCCCGGGCCGTCGTCGGCGACCAGCACCTCGGCATGGCCGTCGACGCCGCGAGTGGTGACCTGGATGCGGGTCTGCGCGAAGTCCAGCGCGTTGAGCAGCAGGTTCAGCAGCAGCTGCCGGACGGCGAAAGGATCGCAGACCACCCGGGGCGGCTCGCCCGAGACCTCCTGCAGCTGGAGCTCCTTCATCCTCGCCATCGGGCGCACCATGGAGAGAGCGTCGCGGACCAGCTCGTTCACGTCGCGCGGAATGCGCGCGCCGCGCTCGCCGCTCGAGTAGCTCATGAAGCTCTGCAGCTGCGCCACGGTGCGCCGGGTCTCGTTCTCCACCTCGCGCAGGTGCCGCATCACCTTGGCGTCGGTGCCTGCCTTCTCGCCCAAGGTGCGCGCCAGCTCGGCGAACCCGAGGATCACCGTGAGCGCGTTCTTCATCTCGTGGGCGAAACCCGCGGTGAGAAGGCCCACCGTGCTGGTGCGTTGCGCGCGATCGAGCGCCCCCGAGATCTCGCCGAGCCGCCGTTGCAGGATCCACCCCGAGGCGACACCGAAGACGGCGAGGAGCACCACGGCGAGGTACATCAGGCCGCCGAGGCTTCTGCCCTTCCACAGGCCGACGACCAGGACCGCCGTCGCCAGGAGGAAGATGACCGGCCCCCAGTAGAGCGCGGCCACCGCCACTCGGCGAGCGGCCTGCGCGGCGAGCAGGCCGGGAGACGCGGGCTTCCGCTGCGGCACGCAACGCAACCTACCAGAACTTCCGGCCGGGCTGCTTCGGGAGCATCATGTCGCCGTGGAGGCCCTCCGAGGGCGCCGCGTGCTGCTCTGCGTGGGCGGCGGCATCGCGGCGTACAAGTCCTGCGAGGTGGCGCGGCTATGCGGAAAGGCCGGCGCCGAGGTGCGCGTCGCGCTCACTGCGGCGGCGCAGCGCTTCGTCACGGCGCTCACCTTCCACGCGCTCACGGGCCGGCCGGCGTCGATTGACCTGTTCGACGCTCAGCAAGGGAATGCCCTGCCTCGCGGGGGAGATGTCGCCGAAGGCGACAGAGGGGGGCCGGTCGCGGCGAGCGACCTCGCGGCGGGACACATCGCGCTGGCCGACTGGGCCGAGATCGCCGCGGTCGCGCCCGCGACGGCCGATCTGATGGCAAGGTTGCGCGCGGGGAACGCCGACGACGTCGTCACCGCCATCCTCCTGGCCGTCGATCCGTCGCGCTGGCTGCTCGCGCCCGCCATGAACGAGCGCATGTGGGCGAGCCCCGCCACCGTGGAGAACGTGCGCGTGCTGCGGGATCGCGGCGCCCGCCTCGTCGGCCCCGCCGTCGGCGAGATGGCCGAGCGCTCCCATAGCGGCCCCGGCCGCATGGCGGAACCGCCGGAGATCGTCGAAGCGATCGCGGCCGCGCTGTCGCCGCGCGATCTGGCCGGCGTGCCCGTGCTCGTCACCGCGGGACCGACGCGCGAAGCGCTCGATCCCGTCCGGTTCCTGAGCAATCCGTCGAGCGGCCGGATGGGCTTCGCCCTGGCGGAGGCGGCGCGAGACCGCGGGGCGGAGGTCACCCTCATCGCCGGGCCCACCGAAGTCGCGCCTCCACCCGGAGTGCGCTGCGTCCGGATCGTCACCGCGCAGGAGATGCAGCAGGCCATCGACGCATCGCTGGACGGCGCGCGCGCCGTGGTGATGGCGGCGGCGGTGAGCGACCAGCGGCCGGCGCAGGCCGCTCCGCAGAAGGTGAAGAAGAAAGAAGGCGAGGAGACGGTCCGCCTGGTGCGCACGCCGGACATCCTCGCCGGCCTGGGAGCGCGCTATGCGGCGGGGGCGCGCCGCCCGGTGCTGGTCGGGTTCGCCGCCGAGACGGAGAAGGTCGAGGAGCATGCCCGCGAGAAGCTGGAGAAGAAGAACCTCGACCTGATCGTCGCGAACGACGTCTCCGCGCGCGGCGCTGGGTTCGCATCCGAAACGAACCACGTCCTGCTCCTGGATCGCGACGGGGGGCGCGCCGAGCTGTCGGGCAGCAAGCTGGCCGTCGCGCACGCGATCTGGGACCGGGTCCGCGACCGCTTGCGGTGAGCGCCCTGGCCCTCGCATTCCGTTATAGTCGAGGCGTGGAGAACGAGATTCGAGAGGAGCTGGCCGCCGCCGTGGCGGAGCTGCGCGCCTATCTGAGCTGGGCAGGGGAGGGGGGCCGAGCGATGGTGGCGCTCTCGCCGACCGCCAATCCGACCGCGACCGCGAACCCGACCCCGATCGCGACCACGACCCCGACCTCCGTGCCAAAGCTCCCGATCCTCTCCCTCGACGAAGTCCGGGCGCAATTAGGCGAATGCGTCCGCTGCAAGCTCCACAAAGGCCGCCATACCATCGTCTTCGGCGTCGGCAACGCCGACGCGCGCCTCATGTTCGTCGGCGAGGCGCCCGGCGAGGACGAAGATCTGAAGGGCGAGCCGTTCGTCGGCAAGGCGGGGCAGCTCCTCACCAAGATGATCGAGGCGATGGGGCTGCGCCGCGAGGACGTCTACATCTGCAACACGGTGAAGTGCAGGCCGCCCAACAACCGCAACCCGGAGCCGGACGAGCTGACAGCGTGCGAGCCGTTCCTCAAGGGACAGCTCGCCTCGGTGCGGCCCGAGGTGATCGTCACGCTCGGCAAGTTCGCCGCGCAAGCGCTCTTGCGCGATCAGACGCCCATCACCCGCTTGCGCGGCCAGTGGCGCGAGTACGAGGGCATCCCGGTGATGCCCACCTTCCACCCCGCTTACCTGCTCCGCAGCCCGCAGGAGAAGGTCAAGGTCTGGGAGGACCTGCAGTCGGTCATGAAGAAGCTGGGCATGGAGCGGACGCGATGATCGCCGCGCTCGCCGCCGCCTCGTTCGTCGCCTATGCCGAGCTGACCGGCTCGGTCGACCCCGGGTCGGCGCGCTACGTCATCGACGCCATCCACGATGCCGAGGCGCAGGGCGCCGAAGCGCTGCTCATCCGCATGGACACGCCGGGAGGACTCCTCGCCGCGACGCGCGACATCGTCCAGGCCGAGCTGTCCGCCAAGGTGCCGGTGGTCGTCTGGGTCGGCCCGCCCGGAGCGCGGGCTGGATCGGCGGGAGTGTTCATCACGCTCGCCGCCCACGTCGCCGCCATGGCTCCGTCCAGCAACATCGGCGCGGCGCATCCGGTCGACATCGTCGGGGGGCGGAGCGGGGCGGAGAAGAACCCGGAAGTCGATACGATGACGAAGAAGATCGAGAACGACACCGCCGCCTTCATCCACGGGATCGCCGAGCGCCGCTCGCGCAACGTGGACTGGGCGGAGAAGGCGGTGCGCGAGAGCGTTTCCATCACCGCCAGCGAGGCGCTGCGGGAGAAGGTGATCGATCTGGTCGCCGAGGACGTCCCGGAGCTGCTCCGGAAGATCGACGGGCGCGAGGTGCATCTCGGCGGAGAGACCCGCCGGCTGCGCACGGCCGGCGCCGAGTTGCACACGGTCGAATGGACCGTGCGCGACCGCGTGGTCCACGCGCTGGCCGATCCGCAGATCGCCGTCCTCATCGGCCTTCTGGGGGTGATCGGCATCATGCTCGAGCTGTACCATCCGGGCACCATCGTTCCGGGCGTGGTCGGCGCCGTGTGCCTCGTCATCGCGGGGGTCGCCTTCCAGATGCTGCCGGTCAACGTCGGCGCCCTGGCGCTGTGCATCCTGGGCGTGGGCCTGCTCGTCGCGGAGATGTACGTGGGCGGCCATGGCTGGTTCATCGCCGCCGGCACCGTCTCCATCGTCATCGGGTTGCTCTTTCTCATCGGGCACACCGGCCGCGGTTTCTGGGCCGATCCGGACTTCGGGCTGGGCTGGCGCGTGGTGATCCCGGTGGGCGCCGCGCTCGGTTTGATCAGCGCGACCCTGGTGTGGAAGCTCACCAGTGCCGCGAGCCAGCCGCTCCAGTCCGGCGCGCCTGGTCTCCTCGGCGAGGAGGGCGTGGTCCGCGAGGAGGTTGGTCCCGACGGAGGCCACGTGCTGGTGCACGGCGAGCTGTGGTCGGCGCACGCGCCGGCGCCCATCCCGGAAGGGGCGCGCGTCCGGGTGGTGGGCGTCCGCGGGCTCACCGTCGAGGTGATGCCGATCGAGCATCAGCTCAAGGAGGCAACGTGAGCCCGTTCTGGTTCTTTCTCGTCCCGGTCGGCATCTGGTTCATCTCCGGGCTGCGCGTCATCCAGGAGTACGAGTCGGGAGTCATCTTCCGCCTGGGGCGTTTCGCCGAGGTGAAGCGCGCCGGCCTCAATTGGATCGTCCCCGGCGTGGACCGCATGGTGAAGGTCGATCTGCGCACGGTCACGCGCGATGTCCCTCCGCAAGACGTGATCACCCGCGACAACGTGAGCCTCAAGGTCAGCGCGGTGATCTACTTCCGCGTCATCGACGCGCAGCGCGCCATCATCCAGGTGGAGAACTTCCTCTACGCCACCTCGCAGCTCGCCCAGACCACGCTCCGTTCCACGCTCGGCAAGCTGGAGCTCGACGACCTGCTCGCGCAGCGCGAGAAGATCAACAAGGAGCTGCAGCTCGTGCTCGACCTGCATACCGAGCCGTGGGGCATCAAGGTCACGGCGGTGGAGGTGAAGGCGATCGACCTGCCGCCGGAGATGCAGCGGGCGATGGCGCGGCAGGCGGAAGCCGAGCGCGAGCGCCGAGCAAAGGTGATCGCCGCGGAGGGCGAGTACCAGGCGGCCGAGAAGCTCGGCATGGCGGCCGACGTCATCGACGCCCATCCGGCGGCGCTGCAGCTGCGCTATCTGCAGACGCTGGTGGAGATCAGCGCGGAGAAGGCGAGCACGACCATCTTCCCGGTGCCCATCGATCTCCTGCAGACCTTCCTCGACCGGGGCGCGGCCCGGCCGCCGCCCCGCGCACCTGCCCAGGTCGGTCCCCCCGCCACGCCGCAGCTCCATCCGCAGGCGCCGCAGCGGCCCCTGCCGCCGCGCACGCCTCCGCAGGGCGACCAGAATGGGTGATCCGTACGGGCTCCGCCGGGTGGTGCGCCCGAGAGGCGCGCTGCCGCAGCAGGCGGAGGTGCTCGACGCGCAGCTTCCTCTGGGACCCGACGAGCTGGCGATCGACGTCGAGCGGCTCAACATCGACGCGGCGAGCTTCCGCCAGCTCGCGCAGGAGGCGCAAGGAGACGCGCAGCGCATCTCCGCGCGCGTGTCCGAGATCGTCCGCGCCCGCGGGAAGATGCACAATCCGGTGACCGGCTCCGGGGGCATGCTCATCGGCCGGGTCGCCGAGGTCGGACCGGAGCATCCCGCGGCCTCCGAGCTCAAGCCCGGCGACCGCATCGCCACGCTGGTCTCCCTCACCTTGACGCCGCTGTCGCTGCAGGAGGTCGAGCGGGTGCAGCCCCGGTCCGAGCGGCTCGACGTACGCGGCCGCGCCATCCTCTTCGCCACCGGGCACTGGGCGCGCCTCCCGCACGACCTTCCCGAGGCCGTCGCCCTCGCGGTGCTCGACGTGTGCGGGGCGCCCGCCTGGGTGGCGCGGCTGGCCCGTCCCGGGGAGCGCGTGCTGGTGCTGGGCGCCGGGAAGAGCGGCTCGCTCGCCTGCGCGCAGGCGCGCAAGAACGGCGCGCACGTCACCGCGCTCGACTACCGGCCCGACGCGCCCAGGGCGCTGGTGCACGAGGGCCTCGCCGATGCGGCGATCGCCGTCGACGCCACCCAGCCGCTCGAGGTGTACGCGCGCGCCCGGCAGGCCGGCCTCTACGATCTGGTGGTGAACTGCGCGAGCGTTCCGGGGACCGAGATGGGGAGCATCCTCGCGGCGCGCGACGGCGGCGAGGTCCTCTTCTTCAGCATGGCGACGAGCTTCACGGCGGCGGCGTTGGGCGCGGAGGGCGTCGGAAAGGACGTGCGCCTCACCATCGGCAACGGGTACGCGCGCGGCCACGCGGACCTGGCCCTCGACCTGGTCCGGGCGAGTCCCGCGCTCCAGCGCCTGTTCGCCGCGCGCGTGGGATGAGGAGCGCGGCGGCGATCGCGCTCGCCGGCGGGCGGAGCGCCCGGTTCGGATCGGACAAGGCGCTGGCGACCTTCCGCGGCGCGCCTCTCCTCGCCTCCGTCTTGCGTGGACTGCGCGCGGAGTTCGCCGAGGTGCTGGTGGTGGCGAAACGAGCCGAGCCGTACGCCTCCTTCGGCGCGCGCGTCGCGCTCGACCGCTCCGAGCTGTACACCCCTCTGAGCGGGCTCGAAGCGGGGCTCGCGGACGCCTCTTCGGAAATCGTGTTCTGCTGCGCGGCCGACATGCCCTTCGCCGCCGACCGCCCGCTGCTCGACGCGCTCGTCGCCGCGCTGGCCGGCCACGATGCGGCCGTGCCGGTCCACGCCCGGATCCGGCAGCCGCTGTGCGCGCTGTATCGCCGGGAGCCGTGCCTGCGCGCCGCCACCGAGCTGCTCGCGCGCTCCGCGGTCGGTCCGAAGAGGCT
>JBJMQJ010000181.1:0-6136 GCA_045802765.1 Myxococcales bacterium | reverse complement strand
GCCGCCTCGGCGGTGAGCCGCAGTGTGTCGATCACGTCGCGCCGCCGCCGGGCGGGACCTTGAAGAAGTCGCCGTCGCGTTCGGGTGCGTTCGCGAGCGCGTCCTCGACGGACAGGCAGCGGCGCGGTTCGTCGTCTTCCCAGACGTTGACGACGTCGAGCGGATGCGAGGTTGCCGGCACGTCCGAGAGGTCGAGCTCGGCCACCTTCGAGACGGCCGCGAGGATGTCGTTCAGCTGCACCTCGAGGCGCGCCAGGTGGGCGACGTGGAGGAGCAATTCGCGCGAGATCTCGGTCATGGCTTGATCCTTCCAGAAACGAAGAGGGCCCCTGCCGGGGCCCTCTCACATCTGAGTCCGACAGGTTCCTAGATCGCCTGGACGTTCGCGGCCTGCGCGCCCTTGGGGCCCTGCACAACCTCGAACGACACGCGCTGGCCTTCGGTCAGCGACTTGTAGCCGTCCATTGCGATCGCCGAGAAGTGGACGAAGACGTCATCGCCGCCTTCGCGCTCGATGAAGCCGAAGCCCTTCTCGTTCGAGAACCATTTGACGGTGCCCTCAGCCAACTGTTCCTCCTAACAGCAAACAACCGACGGCACGAGCCGCCGACCGACGTGATGCGGCGCCGATCTTAGCTCAGTGAGCGGGATTTGCAAGGTTTTTCTCACGCCGCGTCCGCGCCGCCGTGACGGTGTTCTGGAGCACCATCGCGATCGTCATCGGCCCGACGCCGCCCGGCACCGGCGTAATGAACGCGGCGCGCTCGCGCGCAGCCGGGTCGACGTCCCCGAACAACCCGTCGTCGGTGCGCGTGAGGCCGACGTCGATGACCGTCGCGCCCTCCTTCACCATCTCGGCGGAGACCATGTGCGGCTGGCCGACGGCGGCGACGAGGATGTCCGCGTCGAGGGTGTGGTGGGCGAGGTCGCGCGTGCGTGAGTGACACGTCGTCACGGTCGCGTTCGCGGCGAGAAGGAGCTGCGCCATCGGCTTCCCGACGATGCCGGAGCGCCCGATGACGACGGCGTTGGCGCCGCGCAGCTCGATCTCGTACTCCTCGAGCATGCGCATGACGCCGAGCGGCGTGCCGGGGACGAGTGCCGGCCGGCCGAGATAGAGCCGGGCGGCGTTGATGGGATGGATCCCGTCGATGTCCTTCGCCGGGTCGATCGCCTCGATCACGGCCGCTTCGTCGATGTGGCCGGGGAGCGGCAGCTGGACGAGCAGGCCGTCCACGCCGTCGTCGGCGTTCAGCTCCGCGATGAGCGCGAGAACGTCCTCCTCGCTCGTGTCGGCCGGGATGCGGTGGTCGCGCGCCTCGATGCCGGCCGCCTCAGCCGCCTTCTGCTTCAGGTTGATGTAGATGTGCGACGCCGGGTCGTCGCCGACGAGCACCGTGGCGACGCCGACGTGGTCGAGCTGCGCCACGGATGCGGCGACCTCCTCGCGCACCCTGGCGGCGAGCGCCTTCCCGTCGATGAGCGTGGCGGCCATTGCTCGACCTTATAGCCTCCGCTCGATGCGTCTCCCGCGGAAGAACGATGCAGCGTCCATCGCGGCGCGCCGCGAGGCGCTCGGGCTCGACGGCGAGGTCGACCTCGGCGCGTACACGAGCGCGGCGGAATCCGTGACCGGCCTGGTCGAGATCCCCGTCTCGGTCGCGTCGCTGAGCATCGCGCTCGCGCAGTACGAGCTCTCCGCCGACGGCGAGGTTGTCGAGACCGGCCGCGAGCTGGAGGACGTCGTCGTCCCGCTCGCGCACACGGAGGGCAGCCTCACCGCGTCGCTGCAGCGGGGGGCGCGTGCGGTGGAGGAGTCGGGCGGCTTCCGCACGCACGTGGTCGCGGACCGGATCACGCGCGCGTCGTGCTTCGTCTGCCGCGACGCCGGTGACGCCCTCACGCTCGCGAGCTGGATCGAGGAGCGCGTGGACGAGATGCGCGGGTGGCTCCAGTCCTCCGACATTCCGGAGCTGTCGAAGTTCGCGGTCCTGCGCGAGGTGAAGACGCACGTCGTCGGACAGATGTGCCACGTGCTGTGGCGATTCACGACCGGCGACGCGGTGGGCGCGAACATGATGACGCGCAACGCGTACGCGCTGAACATGGCGTTCGTGATGCCGCAGGCGCCCGTCGAGATCGAGCGCGCGCTGCTCGAGGCGAACATGGGTGGCGACAAGAAGCCGTCGTACGAGTACTTCCAGTCCGGGCACGGCAAGACCGTGATCGCCGAGACGACGCTCACCGACGAGGCGATCCGCCGCGTCCTGCGCACGACCGCCGAGGATCTCGCCGATCTCACGTGGGCAGGGACGAACGGCGCGATCGCGTCGGGCATGCAGTCGGTCGCGTTCACGCCCGCGTCGGCGATCGCCGCCGTGTTCGCGGCGACGGGACAGGACCTGGGCATGGTCGGAACGAGCTCGATGGCGCACGGCACCGGCAGGCGCGTCGAAGGCGGGCTGCACGTCGCGATCCGCTTCCCGGGCCTCGAGGTCGGAACGATCGGCGGCGGCACGACGCTGCCCACGACGCGTAAGTGGCTCGCGCTCATGGACTGCGCCGGCGCCGGCAAGGTCTACCGCTTCGCGCAGATCGTCGCGGCGGCCGCCCTCGCGCTGGAGATCTCAGCCTCCTCCGCAATGGCGACCGCCGGGTCCGAGAACTTCTTCCGCGCCCACTTCGAGCGCGGCGGACTGCGCTAGCTGCCGGGGAGCGGCTGCTTCGTCAGGACGTTGCCCTCGCCGTCGAGCGTCTCGAGGTAGGCCGCCTCGCCGGGGCCGAACCGCCTGTCGGAGACGAACAGGTTGTCCGCGACCGGCGTCGAGTCGATGACCGCCCCGCTCCCGTCGAGGAACGCGACCGTTGCCACCCCGTCGGCGGCGACGCCCTGCAAGCCGCCCGGGAAGGAGATCGCCTTCACGCTTGCCGACGGGAAGTTGTCCGCGTTCAGGTCGCACAGCACGCCCTTCTCGTACGTCTGCTCGACGTGGTCGATGGCGAGGCAGAACTGCCCGTCCGGATTCCGGGCCGCATAGAAGCTCACACCATTCAGCGTGCCGAGCAGCCGCATGGTCGACCCGACGTTCATGTCGGCGAGCGCTTGGTCGAGCTTGTCTTGGCCCGGCAGCACCTGGCTCGTGGACACGGGCGTGCCCTCGTTCGAGATGCCGAGCAGATCGCCGAGCTTGCCGGCGAATGCAGCCGCGGGCACACCCACAGCGACCGCAAGGGCGATCGCGACGGCGACGCGGCGGCGTGGCACGCGCAGTGGCTCCGGCATCTTCAGTGGCACGTCGCCGGGAACGGGATTCGCCGCCGCGAGGCGCGCGATGACGTCGTTGCTCATCGGGTCACTCCTTCCGGTTCGGGTCGAAAGGACGCAGCGGCTTCCAGGCGCGACGCGAGCCGAGCCTTTGCACGGTGGTAGCGGACGCGGCACGCGACGGCGGAACAGCCGAGGACGACGGCGGCTTCGCGGAGCGACAGGCCCTCCCACGCCACCAGCCGCAGCACCTCGCGGTCGCGCTCGCTCAGCGCGGCGAATGCCGCCGCGAGCGCTCCGTCTCCGACGGGATCCGGCTCGCCCGAGGTCGCCGCTCGCAGCGGAGCCTCACGGGCGAGCTTCCGGCGGTGATTCGCAAGTGTCTTGCGCGCCACCGCGTACAGCCACGGGAGAGCCTCCTCGGGAACGCCGTCGAGCTTCCGCCAGCAGACGAGGAACGTCTCCGACACGACGTCGTCGACGGCGTCTTCCGCCGCCCGGCGGCGCACGTACGCCCGGACTGCATCGTGGTGCTCCGCATAGATCCGCTCGAACCGCTGCATCTCACCCCGTCTATGTCGCGAGCCGGGCCGGCGTTACAGGCCGCGTGACGAATCTCGCACCTGGCAACGTATGCCGTACATGCTCGCCGTTCTCGCAGTCGCGGCCGTCACGCACTGTCAGGCGCGTTCGATCGGTCCTGGCTCGATGCAGCGCGGTGGGACCGCCGGCGCCGCCTGCCTCCTGTCGGCATTCCAGAACGGCTGCCGGGCTGCCGACTACACCCTCTCCTCCTTCGGGGTGGACACGGCCCACTCGCGGACGTTCCGGGTCGAGCGCCGTAACGGTGCGTGCGCAGTCCTCGTGACCGAGAGCAACCGCGTCATTCCGCAGCCGCCCCGCGTCCTTTCGAAGCGCACGTGCCGGCGGGTGCACAGACTGAACGGGGACGTCGTCGCGGACCGCTGCACGACGCACGGGACGATCTCGCTGACGAAGCTCTCTTCCTAGAAGGGAACGGCGACGTCGGAGACGTCGAGCCCGAGGCTCGCCGCCAGCCGCACGCCGTGGTCCAGCTCCATCTTCAGGCGCTCGCGGTCGCGCGCCTCCATGAGATGGCCGATCATCTCGCGCGCCTTCGGCCGCCAGAGCGCGTGCGCCGCGAACTCCGGCAGCATCCGGTTCGCGGCGTCGATGAGCTGCCCCTTGATCCCCTTCGGCGCGCGCGCGAGCAGGATCCGCTCGTACGCCATCCCCGAGCCGTGGTGGATGCCGTCGTCGATCGCCAGGCGGTTGCAGATGTCCTCGAGGATCGTCCCCCGCGACGACCGGGCGATGAGCCGGAAGCGCGGGATGATCAGCCGCTCGAAGAAGACCTGCATGAGGAAGACCTTCTCCTCGAGCGAGTCCGCCTCGAGGAACATGTGGCCGAGCTTGTCGAGGTGCGGGTCGCGCTCCCCCTCGCCGCCGACCTGGCCGATGAGCTTCAGCCACGCCTCGGTGTGGCGCGACTCGTCCTGCACCATCGTCGAGTAATAGAGGCGCGCCTCCGGATCGGGCGCCGCATTCAGGAGCTGCGCCGCCATCTCGCACGCGATGACGTCCGCCTGGAGCTGCTGCATGACGACCGAGCGCCAGACGTCGCGCCGGCGCGCCATCCGCTCCGGCGAGCCCTTGCCCTCCGGCACTGGCGGGAGCGCGCTCCACGGGACGTCGCGCACCTGCCACTCCTGATGCTTCGCCAGCTCGTAGAAGCGCAGGACACCGGCGTATTCGCTCCGGTCCTCTCCCTCCTCGATGACAGCCTCGGCACTCACCGGCGGGACCTTATCCTGGCCGGGTGATCGCCCTGGTCTTCAGCTACGAGGTGCGCGAGCCGGAAGGATTCGAGCGCGCGTACGGGGCCGAAGGCGAATGGGCGCAGTTCTTCCGCCAGGGGCCCGGATACATCGGCACCGAGCTCCTCCGCGACATCGAGATCCCGGGCCGCTACCTCGTCGTCGACCGCTGGGAGAGCGCCGAGGCGTACAATGCCTTCGCCGCGGCGCATCGCGACGAGTACATGCGCCGCGTGGACGACACGCGCTACCACTACGAGCAGGAGCTCCGCTTCGGCACGTTCGAGACCGTCTGGAACGACTCGTCCGAGGGATAAGGCTCCGCCCGGCTCCGGCCGATCATCGGCCTGAGACCCGACCTGCGGCAGGGGGAGTCGCCGCATGGTCAAGAGGATCGTTTTCATCGGAGTCGTTCTCGCCGCCGGGATGGGGGCGATCAAGGACGGCCGGATCCTGCGCAATGCGGGCCTGACCGGCTCGTGCGCCGTCGCCCAGACCTTTGTGAACGGCGAGCAGATCGAGGCCTGCAGCTCGGGCAAGCTCGAGGGCGCGCCCGACCTGACGCGGAACGGCTGCACCGACGCCGGGCTCTACGCCGGGCTCGTCTACTGGCGCTGCCCCGCTCCGGTCGTCTCCGCGCCGTAAACAAATCCGCCTTCCGGAAGTCTCAGTACCCAAATAGGCTTCCGACGGGAGGTTTCTTGGTGGCTGCCGACGATCTGACTGCGGCGAACGCGATCGCCGAACGCCTGCTGGACAACATCGAGACGGTGGTGCACGGCAAGCGTGAGCAGATCAAGCTCATCGTCTCCGCGCTGATGTGCAGCGGGCACGTGCTCCTCGAGGACGTCCCCGGCACGGCGAAGACCGTGCTCGCGCGCGCGATCGCCGGCTCGATCAGCGGCGCCCACTCGTCGCGCATCCAGTGCACGCCGGACCTCCAGCCCACCGACGTCACGGGCCTCTCGATCTTCAACCAGCGCGAGCGCGACTTCGAGTTCCGGGCCGGGCCCGTGTTCGCCAACGTCGTCCT
>JBJMQJ010000180.1:0-8029 GCA_045802765.1 Myxococcales bacterium | reverse complement strand
CTTCAGGCGGGGCGCCTGGGAGAACTCGGGGAACCGGGGGGCGTTCGCGGTGCGCATGTCTTCTAGCACCCGGCGTGCCCATGCCAGCGGTGGCAGTGTCTTCGAGTGAATCCGAGCGGTTGTGTGACAGGGTGCCGCAGGCCGCACCTACCTCGACCGCGACATCCGTGTCAGGGCAGCGAATCGATTGTCGTGGTCGCCGGTGCCGCCCGCGTGCAGCGCGCCGTCGCGCCGCCGCCGCGCTAATCTCCCGCGCCCATGCAGCTCGGTGTGGTCAACGACAAGGCGCTGTCGGAGCTCGGGTGGTCGACGCTCACTGCCGAGCTTTCGCGGCGGGCGCGGACGCCGATGGGTCGCGAGCTCTGCGTCGCGCTTCTGCCTGGTGGCGATCCCGAAGGAGCGCGCGGGCGCCTGGCGCTCGTCGAGGAGGCGCGGGCGCTCCGCCGCCTGGACCGCGAGGTGCCGCTCGCCGATGCGCTCGATCTCCGGCCGGCGCTGGGCCGCGCCGCGCGCGAGGGGACGCTCGAGCCCCAGGAGCTGACCGCCGTCGCCCGCCTGGTGCGGACCTCGGCGTCGGCGCGACGCTTCTGCCTCGCCATGCGGCAGGTCGCGCCGCTGCACGCGCAGGCGGCCGAGGAGCTCAGCGAGCTCGAGCCTCTCGCGGCGGAGCTGGAGCGCGCCTTCGATCCCTCCGGCAAGCTGCTCGACACCGCTAGCGCTCTCCTCGCCGAGCTGCGCGAACGCGCCCGCGGCCTGCACCGCGCCATCAAGGTGCGCCTTACGGAGATGCTCGCGGACGAGGAGGTGGTCGGGATGTTGCGCGATGCGTACTACTCCGTGCGCGGAGACCGCTACGTCCTGCCCGTCCGTGCCGAGCACAAGTCGCACCTGCCTGGGATCGTGCACAACGCGAGCGGCAGCGGGCAGACGCTCTTCATCGAGCCGCAGGAGCTGCTCGAGCTGGGCAACCAGCTCACCATCGCCGAGGCCGGCGCCCTCGAAGAGGAGCAGCGCATCCTGAGCGAGCTTTCGGGCGCGGTCGGCCGGCGCGCGCCCCAGCTGGAGCGCGACGTGGCGACGCTGGCGCGGCTCGACGAGGCGGGTGCCGGGGCCAAGCTGGCGGACGATCTGCACGCAACGGCGCCGGAGCTTCTCGAGGGAGAAAGCGCGCGCTTCCGGCTGCTGGCGCTGCGGCATCCGCTCCTGGCGCTGCGCACGCCGCAGGTGGTGGCAAACGACGTCGCGCTGCCCGGCGAGGCGCAGGCGCTCGTCATCAGCGGGCCCAACGCGGGCGGGAAGACGGTGACGATCACGGCCGTGGGCCTGTCCGCCCTGATGGCGCGCGCCGGGCTGCCGGTCGCCGCGGCGGACGGCTCGCGCATGCCGCTCTACCGGACCGTGTACACGGCCATCGGCGACGAGGGGGATCTCTCGCGCGATCTCTCGACCTTCACCGCGCACCTCGCGGCGCTCAGGCACATCCTCGAGGCCGCCGGACCGGGCACGTTGGTGCTCATCGACGAGATCGCCGCCGACACCGACCCGCGGGAAGGAGCGGCCATCGCGGTCGCGGCGCTGGAGAGGCTGGTCGCGGCGGGCGCGCAGGTCCTCATCACGACGCATCTCGAGGAGCTGAAGGCGGTGGGGCTCTCCGATCCGCGGTTCGCCTCTGCGAGCGTCGGGTTCGACCTGCAGCGCCTAGCCCCCACCTACCGGTTGCAGATGGGCGAGATCGGGCGCAGCTCGGCCATCGAGATCGCGGCGCGCGTGGGCATCCCCGCCGACGTCTGCGCGCGCGCCCGCGAGCTGCTCGGCGGCGGCGTTTCCGCCCTCTCCGCCGCGGTGGAGCGCCTCGACGCGGAACGTGACGCGCTGGCGCAGGCACGCGTCGAGGCCGACCGGCTTCGCGAGGAGCTTCGCCGCGAGCGCGAGGCTGCGGCCCGCGAGCGGGAGCGACTCGCGCGGACGGAGCGCGAAGTGCGCGCAGGCGCGAGGGCGGAGCTGGTCGCGGACATCGAGAAGCGGCGGCAGGAAATCGCGCAGCTCGTCGCGCAGCTCCAGGCCGCACCCGCCATGGCGCGCGCAGTTGAGGCGCAGCGCGCCCTGGCGGAGGTCGAGGCGGAGGAGCAGCGAGCCGAGGCGCGCGACGAGCCGCACGCCGCCGCGCCTTCCGAGCTGCGCGAAGGCGCCACGGTGCGGCACGCCCGGCTCGGCACCGAAGGCACCATCCTCGAGATCGCCGGGGATCACGCGCTGGTGCTGATGGGCGCGATGCGGTCCAAGGTGCCGCTCGCCGACCTGGTCCCGCTCACCCGCAAGCAGCGCGGCGCGCAGCCGGGCTTCCGCAAGACACCCGCGGAGAAGCTGCGGCGCGCCGAGGCGGTGCGGGCAGCGCCGCCTTCGTCCGCCCCGCCGACCCTTGATCTGCGGGGGATGCGCGTCGACGAGGCGTTGCACGCGTTGGAGGAAGAGTTGGACCGCCGCCTGCGCGAGGGCGCCGAAAAAGTCCACGTCCTCCACGGCCACGGCTCGGGCGCGCTGAAGTCCGCCATCCGCGAGCACCTCGCGCGCAGCCCTTACGTCCGCCGCGCCCGCCCCGGCGAATCCCACGAAGGAGGCGACGCCGTGACCGTCGCCGAGCTCAGCGGCTGAGCAGCAGCGCGACCGGAAGCGTGGAGAAGAGCTGATCGACGCGGAGAGGTCCCTCGCGCTCTTCGCCGGTGAACACGTCGGCGAAGCGGCCCTTCACCGGGACCGCCGTGCCTTCGAATTTCTCCGGCCGCAGCCGGTCGCCGTCGAGCAGGCCCGCCACGAGGCGCGGGACCACCACGACAGCGGTCTGCCCGTGGGAGGCGCGCGAGAAGGCCACGAGGTTGCTCGCGCGCGGGCCGGTCGGCTCGAGCGGCTGGTACGCGCCGCCGCCGAACAGATCGGGGTTCTCGCGCCGCGCGTGCAGCGCGGCCTGGGTGAGGAACAGCTTGATGCGCCCGTCCTCCCACTTGTCGTACAGCTCCGCGGCAAGTTGGGCGCGCGGGCGCTCGTCGGCGGCAATCTCGCGCAGGATCCGGCGGCGCGCCTCGTAGTCGACCGGCCGGCGGTTGTCCGGGTCCACGAGCGAGAAGTCCCACAGCTCGGTGCCCTGATAGAGATCGGGGACGCCCGGCGAGGCGAGCTTGAGCACCACCTGCGCCAGCGAATCGTGCATGCCGACCTCGGCGACGGTGCGCTGGAACTTGAGGAAGCTCTTCCAGAAGCCGTGCTTGGGCGGCAGCGCGAGCACGTCGCCGACGAAGCCGGTCACGGCCTCCTCCCAGCTCTTGTCCTCCTGGATCCAGCTGGTGTTGACCTTGGCCTCCTTGATTGCCTTGACCATGTACTGCTGGAGCCGCTGCGAGAGCTGATCCATCTCCTCGCGGGGCGGAAGCTGCGGCTGCTGCGCGCCGGGCGCCTGGTTGGGCCAGACCGCGACCAGGGTCTGGAAGAAGAGCATCAGCTCGTTGCGATCCGGCGCCTTGCGCCCGTCCACGTCGCGCAGGAGCGGCTCCACCCGGCGCGTCCAGGAAGACAGCGCCGCCGCCCACTGGCGCGGCATCTCGCTGAGCGCGTCCATGCGCGTCCGGGTGTCCTCGCCGCGCTTGGTGTCGTGCGTGGCGGTCGAGAGCAGCGTGCGTGGCCAGCTCTTCGCGCGGAGCTCGTTCCAGGCATGGAACTGCTCGGGCGAGACGCCGAACTGGCGCGGCTCGCCGCCTACCTCGTTCAGCGAGAGGAGGCGGTTGTAGACGTAGAAGGCGGTGTCCTCGAGGCCCTTCGCCATCACCGGGCCGAGCATCTGCTGCAGCTTGATCACGAACGCGAGCTGTCCGGGCCGCTCCTCGGGAGCGACGTACGCGGCGAACTTCTGCAGGAGGATGTCGGCGATGAAGTCGTAGATCGATTCGTTCTCCACCGGGTTCTTGCGCTTGGCGCAGGAGACCGCCTGGAAGATGTACCGGCGATCCCGCTCGTCCACGACCCCGTCGTCCGAGATGTACGTGCGGTAGACCGGGAAGCAGGCGATGACCTCGATGAGCGCGGCGCGCAGCGAATAGAGGGTGAAGTCGCGCGTCCACCGGTTCGCTTCCGAGATGCGGTTCAGCTGGCGCGCCAGGAGGTTCATCTCGGCCGCCATGGCCGTGTAGAGGACGAGCTTCTTCTTCTGGTAGACGAGCTCGTCGAAGTCGATGCGGCCGCCGATGTAGCGCATGTAGATGCGATCGATCAGCTCGCGCGAGGCGGCGTCGACGAAGAGCCCGTTCACCTGGTTCAAGAAGTCGTAGCCGGTCGTGCCGCGGACCGCCCAGCTCTCCGGCAACCGCTCCGTCCCGCCCAGGATCTTCTCCACCACCACGAACATGGGCTTGAAGAACGGCGAGGCGGGTCCCCGCTTACGCAGGTCGCGGGCCATCTGCTCGCGCACGGCAGGCTCCAGCTCGTCCCACTTCTCGCCGCGCCTCTCGGCGATCGCCTGCGCCCGGCGGAGGATGTGCGCCTCCTGCAGGAGGCGGAAGTAACGCGACGGGTACGCCAGGCCGTCCGGGTGATCGACGCGAAGACCGGTGACCTTGCCTTCCGCCAGCAGTTGCAGCGGTAGCCGGTGCGCCTCCTCGAAGACCACCGGGTCCTCGACGCGGATGGCGGCGAGCGAGTTGATGTCGAAGAACCGGCGGTAGTTGATCTCCTCCGACGAGACGCGCCAGTGCGCCAGCCGGTACACCTGCGCCGCGAGCAACCGGTCGAGCAGGTCGAAGCTGCGTGGGTCGCCCGGCTTGCCGTTGAAGATCGAGACGTTCTCTTCCAGATGGCCGCGGATGCGCGGATCCGTCGCGCACAGCGCAGCGACCCGCCGCTTGACGATCTCCTTCTCGCGCCGGCGCTCCTCGCGCTTCTCCGGGTCCTGCTCGTGCCGCGAAGGCAGGTGCTCCACGGCGGTGACGATGCTCTTCAGCTCGTCGAGCGACGGGTCGCCCTCCGGCAGCTTCTTCGACAGCTCGTCGATCCGGTAGGCGAGCACCTGCCCGTACGACCGGGGGGAGACGGGAAACGCATGGTCGTAATACCGGATCTGCAAGGCCCCATTCGCGAGCTGGAGCTTCAGCTCGCCGCGCTCCAGCACGGCGCCATACCGGTCGCCCAGCATCGGGATGAGGACCTTGTCGGCCAGCTCCTCCTTGACGGGGTGCCACTCGACGTCGAAGAACCGCGCGGCGCGCGCCGACGGCCCGTTCTCCAGCAGGTCCAGCCAGAGCGAGTTCCCGCTGCCGACGCCCATGTGGTTGGGGACGATGTCCAGCACGTAACCGAGGGCGTGCTCGTGAGCGGCAGAGGACATTTCCGCGAGGTCCTTCGCCGTGCCCAGCTCCGGGTTGAGCTGCTGGTGATCCTGCACGTCGTAGCCGTGCATGGAACCCGGGGCTGCCTTCATTACCGGCGACGTGTACAGGTCCGAGACGCCCAGCTCGGCCAGGTACGAAGCGATCTGCGCCGCATCGCGGAAACCGAAGCCCTTGTGGAGCTGCAGCCGGTAGGTGGCGAGCGGCTCTGGGACCGCTGCCAGCTCGGCCGCCACCTCGTCGAGCAGCCGGCGGGCGCGTTCCTCCGCTGCCGCGGGTCGGAGCTCCCGTTCCTGCCGCACGTGCGCCTCCTCGGGAGGCGCTGTGATCTAGCGCACTCTCCCGTACCGCTCGGCAAGATGCGTCAGCAGGCGCGCCGCGGCCACCGCCTCGGGGGCGGTATCCAACTCACCCAGGCGCCAGGGTAGCCTCCAGGTCCAGTTGTGTCGGCCGACGGTGCCTGGCGTGTTGAGCCGCTCACGCCAGCCCAGCGCGTCGGTGATGGGGGTGAGGACGGCGTCCGAGGCGGCCGAGTACAAGAGCTCGAGGAGGGCGTTTTTCGTCGCGTCCGTGTAGTGACGCGGATCTCCGCGGAGCTCCTTCAGGAACGGCTGCTTCAGCTGCTCGCGGCGCTCGTGCTCGGGCAGGCCTTCCCACCACGTGTAGAGCGATTCGGTGTCGTGCGTGCCGGTGACCGCGAGCGAGATCTCCGGGAACCTGCGCACGTCGCGCGGGACGCCGTCGTCCACTTCCCACCGCAGCACTTTGGTGCCCGGGATGCCGATTTCCGCCAGCGAATGGCGCACGAAATCCGGCACGGTGCCCAGATCCTCGGCGAGGACCTCGGCCTTTTCGCCCAGCAGCGCCAGGATGCGCTCGCCTTGCTCCTTCTGGCCGGCCTCGTCTTCGGGGATGAAGAAGGGCGGCGACTTGTCGATCGGCCGCGCGTACGTGCGGTAGAGCCCGACCACGTGGTCGACGCGGAAGGCGTCGTAAAGCTCGGCGGCGCGCATGGCGCGGGCGTGCAGCCATGGATCTCCGGCCTGCCGCATCTCGTCCCAGCGCGGGACCGGCAGTCCCCAGTCCTGGCCGTCGGCGCTGTACGCGTCGGGCGGCACCCCGACCGTCGCGTCGAAGCGGAAGAGGTGCTGCAGGCCCCACACGTCGGCGGAATCCTCCGCCACCATGAACGGCAGATCGCCCAGCATCTTCACGCCCAGCGAATTGGCCTCGGCGCGGCCGCGGCGCCATTCGCCGTCGGCGATCCACTGCGCGTAGCTCAGCCCCGCGATGGCGTCGCCCAGCACCTCGCGCGCGCGGGCCAGCGCCTGCGGCTCGCGGTCGCGCAGCGGCGGTTCCCAGTCGCGCCAGCTCTTGAGCCGCTGGTCGTGCAGCGCCCGGTACAGCGCCCAGTCGGGCAGCCAGTCGCGGTGCTCTTCCTGGAAAGCGGCGAATTCGCGCGCGCGAGCCGAGCCAGAGCGCAGCTCGCGATCGCGGAACCGCTCCCACGCGCGCCGCAGCGCGGACCGCTTCGCGGCGCGCACCGACTCGAACTCGACGCGTCCGTCGCGGCGATCCGCCTCCAGGATCCGCTTCTCGTCGTCGGTGAGGCGCCCCTCGAGGTCCTCCACCGAATCGAGGTCGATGTAGACGGGCTCCAGAGCGCAGGAGCTGGAGGCGGCGTAAGGGCTGTCCTGCCCGGGCGACACCTCGTTCAGGGGAAGGAGCTGCCACATCGTCGAGCCGGTCTGGCGAAGCCAGCGCGCCACCGACCCGGCATCCGCATAGCTTCCCAGCCCGCCGCGCGATCCGCGGACGCTGGAGAGAGGCAGGAGCAGCCCGGCCCGCCGGCCGAGATTGAAGCGATGTCCCACGATTGTGCTCCGGCTGCGAGCCTCGTTTGTAGCCACGCCGCATCGGGCCGACCACCCCCTATCGCGGATCGGTGCGTTAGTGAATACGTGGTAAAGGCAGACCCATGCCGAAGCGGGCCACGACCGACCACGGGGAGATCATCCACTTCGCCGGTCGCCACGACCTGTTTCCGGTGGCGCGCCGGGACGATGCGGCCGCCGTCCGGCTCGCTTCGCGCGAGGACGTGACCGCCGAAGAGGTGCGGGTCGGATGGCCCGCCTGGTTCCGGCCTTTCATCGACCGGAAGCTCGTGTTCGTGTACGACGAGACTTCCGGCCAGGCGGTGACCCGCGCGGAGGCCGACGCGATCCAGGCCGCTGCCCCGGCGGGCCCGGCCGGCGAGGCTTCTGCTTCGGCGACCTAGCCTGCCCCTCGACGTCTTCCTCGGTGAGCCACGACCCGGTGCGCGGCAGCGAGGCGGGCTCCAGCGTGATGCGGCGCCGCACCGGATCCGCCTCCAGCACCCGGACGCGGAGCTCGTCGCCCACGCCGTAGCTGCGTCCACTCTTGCCCACGCGCAGGCGGTGGTGCTCCTCGTCGAGGTCCACGCCCTCGCCCAGCTTCTCCTTGGGGACGAGGCCCTCGACGTACACGTCCTGCAGCTCGCAGAAAAGGCCGAAATCCGTCACCCCGGCGACGACGGCCTCGTACTCCTCGCCCACCTTGTCGGTCATGAAGAGCGCGGCGAAGAACGCATCGATGTCGCGCTCGGCCTTCATCGCGGCGCGCTCGCGCTCCGAGCACTG
>JBJMQJ010000179.1:0-2936 GCA_045802765.1 Myxococcales bacterium | reverse complement strand
GTCCGGCCGAGCTGGCCACCCCCGCGGACCCCATCGACGCGCTCGCCGCCGAGACGAGCCTTCCGCGCTGGCTGGCGGCGCTGTGGGCCGAGCAGCTCGGCGCCGACGAGACCCGCTCGCTCGCGGGGGCGCTCAACCAGCGCGCGCCGCTCACCGTCCGCGCCAACCTGCTCAAGGGAACGCGCGACGAGCTGCGCTCGATGCTCGAGGCGGAGGGCGCGCGCACGGAGCCCACCCGCTGGTCCCCGCACGCGCTCACCTTCAGCGGACGCGCCAACGTGTTCGCGCTCAAGGCGTTCAAGGCGGGCCTCTTCGAAGTGCAGGACGAGGGGAGCCAGCTCATCGCCGAGGCGTGCGGCGCGCGCCCCGGGCAGCTGGTGGTGGATGCTTGCGCGGGCGCCGGCGGCAAGGCGCTGGCGCTCGCCGCAGAGATGCGAAACCGCGGCAAGCTGGTCGCTTGCGACCGGGATGGGCGACGCCTCGACGAAATGCGCCAGCGCGCCCGGCGCGACGGCGTGCACAACTGGGAAGCGCGCGCGGTGCCCGAAGGATCGGCCGGCGAGCCGCGCCTCGACGATCTGCGCGGCAAGGCGGACGTGGTGCTGGTCGACGCGCCGTGCAGCGGGCTGGGAGCGCTGCGGCGCAACCCCGACGCGCGCTGGCGGATGGACCAGGCGGAGGTCGACTCGTTCCCACCGCGCCAGCGCGACATCCTCCGGCGCTACGCGGCGCTGGTGCGGCCGGGTGGGCGGCTCGTCTACGCGACCTGCTCGATCAACCGCGGCGAGAACGAGGCCGTGCGCGCCTCCTTTCTATCGGAGCATCCCGAGTTTGCTCCGGTGCCGCCGTCCGAGCTCCTCGGCGCGGAGCGGGCGGCGGCGCTGGGGGCGCGTCAGGAAGATTTGCAGCTCCTTCCGCACCGGCACGGGACCGACGGCTTCTACATCGCCGGGATGCAGCGGCGGAAAATGGAGGAATCGGGCTCGTAGCGGTAGAAGGGATCGATCGCTCCACGGGGCGAGCACACCGTCGGACCACGGAGAATCCTCACATGGCGAAGAAGGGGCAAGAGCCTCTCGTGATCGTGAGCAAGGCGAAGAGCATCCTGAAGAAGTCGGGCTGCAACACGGCCGGCGACGCCTTCCAGGCGCTGAACGGCTACCTGTATTGGCTGCTCGAGCAGGCGGCGAAGCGCGCGAAGGCGAATGGCCGCAAGACCGTCCGCCCGCACGATTTCATGGTCTAGGCAGGTTCTGGAGGAACTTCGGCCGCCGTGCGCGGAGCGCGCAGCTGCGCGAGCACCACGCCGGAGATCACCACCAGCGCGCCGCCGATGGATTGCGGTGTGACGTGCTCGCCCAGGAAGAGGTGGGCGAGCACGGCTGTCGCGAGCGGCAAGGGCGGGATCTCGCGCAGCGCGGTCGTTCCGCACAGGTAGCTTCCCGCGAAAAGAATCGTGTGCAACAGCAGCCCGCCGTAGAGCAGGGCGCGCCTCGGCGGGGTGGCCATGGAGCGCGTGGATCTGCGATGGTGGCGCGCCACCGTCAAGGAGGAGATCCATGGGCCTCGCGGGAAGATCGGTCGTCGTCACCGGCGCGTCGGGCAACCTGGGCCGCGCGGTGTGCGCGCGCCTCGCGCAGGAGGGCGCGCGCGTGGTGCCGTTCGTGCACGCCAAGCGCTCCCCCGACGAGCGCGCGGTGGAGCTGACCGACGAGCGGTCGGTGGAGGCGGGCTTCGAGGGAATCTCCGGGCTGTGGGCGGCGGTGAACTGCGCCGGCGGGTGGAAGGGAGGCTCACCGCTCAAGGACACCTCCGTCGAGGTGTTCGAATCGATGATCGCCTCCAACCTCCGCAGCGCCTTCCTCGTCAGCCGCGCGGCCGTGCGCAGGTTCGGGCCCGATGGAGGGCGGATCGTCAACGTCTCCGCCGCCGTCGTCGCGTCGCTCTCCGGGATCGGCGGCGCCTCGGCGTACGCGGCCGCCAAGGCGGGAGTGATCGCGCTGACCAAGGCGCTTGCGGAGGAGGGCGCGACTACCGGCGTCCGCGCCAACTGCGTGGCGCCCGGAGTCATGCGCACGCCGCAGAACGAGCGCGCCATGCCGGGCGTGGGCAGCGCGCGCTGGGTGAAGCTCGAGGAGGTGGCGGAGGCGATCGCCTTCCTCTGCGACCCGCGCTCGCAGGCGGTGAACGGCGCGGTGGTGACGCTGCCCTCCTTCTGACTCAGCCAGCCGCCGCCGCATTCGGCGGCGCTGTGGTTTCGCGGCGCGGCGGTCACGGCATCGGTCGGAGCGCCCGGCGCGCTTCGGCGCGGACGCCGGGCGCCGGATCGTCGACCAGGCGCTCGGCGAGCGCGCGCGCCTCGGGCGGAAGCGGCCGCGGCGCCACCGCGAGCGCGCTGCGCACCAGGCCGTCCCTGCCCGCGCGCAAGAGCGGCGTCCCTTCGTACCGGCGCCGCGCTTCTTCGGGCGTGAGCCGCAGCAGGGAGGCGAGATCGAGCGTGCGCTGCTCGGGCCGCGCCCGGAGCTGCACGAGCTTTCCCGGCGGAGCGCGCCGGTTCCAGGGACAGGCGTCCTGGCACGCATCGCAGCCGAAGACCCGTCCTCCCGCTGCCCGTGCCAGCTCGGGCGGAATGGGTCCGCGGTGCTCGATGGTGTGGTACGCGAGGCAGCGGTTCGCGTCGACGTATCGTGGCTCGGGGATCGCGCCCGTCGGACAGGCGGGGATGCACGCGCTGCACTCGCCGCAGCGGTCGGGATGCGGCTCGTCGGGCAGGAGTTCCGCGTCGGTCACCAGCGCGCCGAGCAGGAGCCACGACCCGAGCTTCTCGTGGATGAGGCAGCCGTTCTTCCCGATCCAGCCGATCCCCGCTTCCTGCGCCCACGCCTTCTCCAGCACCGCGCCGGCATCCACCTCGCAGTACACGCGCGCGGCGAGCT
>JBJMQJ010000178.1:0-22797 GCA_045802765.1 Myxococcales bacterium | reverse complement strand
GGGTGGCCGGCGCCGGGAAGCTTTACGGGACGTTGTCCGTCAATCCACTCGGGGGTGCGCCGGTTGCGTTTGGCGGGTCACCGCAGCCGAAGCTCGTGGGCGCATACAACCTGCCGGTCACCGCCGACAGCGGGACCGTCGAAGTTGGCGACGGCTCGACGACCTTCAAGGTCCAGCTCGAATACGTCCGAAACGGCACCGCGCTGAGCTTCAAGGTCAATAGCTCGCCGGGCGGCATCGTCTGGGTGGACGGAGCTTCGCGGGGACGGGTGCCGGTCACCGGGCTCAAGCTCGAGTCGCGCCAGACGCTGCTCGAGCTGAGAAAACCCGGAGAAGACACAGGTCTGCTGTTGAAGCTCCAATACCGGCCTAATTAAAGCCAATCAGTCTCCCGCAACGCCGGAACACTCAGCGACCGCGGTTGGCGGTACCCCTCCTGCCTCCCGGCAGCCCCCACTTGATCGCCCTGCCGTAGGTGGCCTAAGCTCGCGCCCTCCCGAGGGCCATCACGTCGAGAGTCAGCGTGAGGAACGCTGAGATACTGGGGGTACGCGTGATGCCAGACAGCGCGGAGGACCGCCTCAGCGAGCTGGAATCGCTTTGGTACGAGGTCGTCGAGGCCGTCAACGCGGGACGGACGCAGGGCCTGGTTTGCCCCGAGTGCCGGTTCAGCGAAGGGCTCGTGGTGGAGGAGCGCCAAGGGCGCACCACCGTGAGCTGCCCGAATTGCAAGCGCATCGTCGAGGTGGGGATCGCCACCGCCTGAAGCAGCAGGGAAGGAATTCAGGGATCTTCGGTCATGAGCAATTTCCTCGGCGTCGGCTTCAAGTTCCCCTTCTCGGTCGGCCCGAACGGCGCGGTCCAGCTCTCCAAGTACGAGCAGAACATCGAGGAGTCGGTGCGCGTGATCATCGGCACCGCCCTCGGCGAGCGGCAGATGCGTCCCGATTGGGGCTGCCGCATCCACGACTACGTCTTCGCGCCGAACAACACCTCGACGCAGACGCTGGTCGCGCATCACGTCGAGGAAGCCCTCGCCAAGCACGAGTACCGGATCCGCGGCATCCAGGTGGAGGCCATGCCCGATCCCGACTCCGCCGAGCGGATCCTCGTCGACGTCCGTTACGAGATTCGCGCCACCAACAGCATCCACAACCTGGTCTTCCCCTTCTATCTGACCGGCAGCTAGCGCCGAGGTCGTCATGTCCCTCCCGGTTCCCAACCTGGACGACCGGTCCTGGAAGCAGATCGTCGACGAGGCGGTGCGGCTCATCCCGCGCTACTGCCCGGAATGGACGAACCACAACGCCTCCGACCCGGGCGTCACGTTGCTCGAGCTCTACGCGTGGATGACCGAGATGGTCATCTACCGGCTGAACAAGGTCCCGGAGAAGAACTTCCTCACCTTCCTCGACCTCATCGGCGTGCGCCTCAAGCCGCCCGAGCCCGCCAGGGTGGTCTTGGAGTTCACGCCCGCCGACGGCATCGAGGGCGAATTGGTGGTGCGCAAAGGGACCCAGGTCGCCACGCTGCAGGCGGCCGGAGCGGATCCGGTGACGTTCGAGACGCTGCGCGACCTGGCGCTGATTCCCGCGCACGTGGTGCGCGCCGTCTCGAGCCACCGGGGTACGGTCGCCGATCATACCGAGGCGCTCGCGGCCGGCGACGCCAAGGAGCCGCTCTTCACCGGCGTGCAGGAAGTGGAGCGCTTCCTCTACGTGGGAGACGACCGCCTCTCCGCTTTCAACGAGGAGACCGCCGTCGACCTCTTCTTCGAGGCGATGCCCGGCTCGGGTGGACCGCGCGTCCCCACCGTCACCGAATGGCAATACTTCGACGGCAAGCGGTGGCGGGAGATGACGCTCAACCGCAACGAGAGCGATCAGCGCCGGCTGTCTTTCGGCCGCCACGTCGGGATCGAGAAGCAGATCGTCAACGAGGTCGAGACCTACTGGATCCGCGGCAAGCTGGCCGAGCCGCTCAAGGACCCGCGCCAGGTGATGCTCGACAGCATCTCGCTGCGCATCGAGATCCTCGGCGAAGGCATGGCGCCCGAGTCGGCCTTCGTCAACATCGGCAGCTACATCTTCCTGCCGGTCGATCAAGGGAAGAGCTTCCACCCCTTCGGCGAGGAGCCGAAGTTCGACTGCGCGCTCTACGTCGGGCACAAGGAGCTGTTCGCGGCGCCCGAGGCGCGCATCAAGATCGAGGCCTCGCTGGTCGAGCCGTCGGTGGTGGTGAGCCCCGAGGCAAGCCCCGATCTGCTGGTCCACTGGGAGTACTGGAACGGCCGCAAGTGGGCCGAGCTGGGACGCACCGGCGGCATGGGCGTTTCGGGTCCGCAGGGAAGCTTCAACTTCCTCGACTCGACCGGCGCGTTCACGCGCAACGGCGCCGTGCAGTTCGACCGCCCGCAGGACATGGTGGAGACGGAGGTCGGCGGGCAGAAGAACCTCTGGATCCGCGCCCGCATCAACTCCGGCAACTACGGCGCTCCGGGCAGCTACGAGCTGATCGGGCAGAACTGGGTCTTCAAGGAAGACCGGCCGCTGCGGCCGCCCTGCCTCAAGTCCCTGGTCTTCAAGTACGTGCGCGAGCCGAAAGCGGTGCAGTACTGCCAGAGCTACAACGACTTCCAGTTCCGCGATCACACCGACGACCTCAATACGCCGTACGTCTATTTCCAGCCCTTCCTCCCCGACCAGGACGAGACCCCGGCCTTCTACCTGGGCTTCGACAAGAAGTTCCCCGAACGCGGCATCCATCTCTATTTCGAGCTGGACGATTCCGAGGAGATGGGCGGCGGAGAGCAGCTGGGTGGTCCGCCGCCGGGCGCGGGGGAAGAGGACACCATCCTCAAGGGACCGCGCGTGGTGTGGGAATTCTGGGACGGGAATCGCTGGGCGGACCTGCTCCCGGAGGACCTGACCTACGGCTTCACCCGCTCCGGTTACGTGAGCTTCGAGGGGCCCAAGCAGCTCGACAAGCGGGCCGTCTTCGACACCGAGGCGTACTGGCTGCGCGCGCGCCTGGAGACGGGCGCCTACGACCTCCCGCCCGCCCTGCGCGCGGTGCTCGTCAACGCGGTTTCCGCCGTGAACGGCATCACTCTCGAGGAGGTGCTCGGCTCCTCGGACGGCTCGATCGATCAGAGCTTCACCGTGGCGAACGTGCCGTTCCTCGCCGGGCCGGAGCTGTGGGTGCTGGAGCCCGACGCGCCGACGCTCGCGCAGGGCAAGATCATCGAGCAGGACGAAGGAGCCGGGTCCGTCCAGCCCGACGAGGACGGCAACGGCACCTGGGTGCGCTGGCACCAGGTGGAGAACTTCTTCGACTCCGAGCCGGGCGCGCGCCATTACACCTGCGATCCGATCAAGGGGGAGATCGCCTTCGGCGACGGCCGCAAGGGTTGGGTGCCTCCGACAGGTCGCGACTCGATCAAGATCCGCTATCGCCTGGGCGGCGGCGTGCAGGGCAACGTCGGGACCAGCTCGCTCACCGTGCTCAAGCAGAGCATCGCCTTCGTGCAGGGCGTGACGAATCACTTCCCCGCCTCGGGCGGCGCCGATCCCGAGACCGTCGAGGAGGCGAAGCGCCGGGGAACGTACGCCATCAAGAACCGGGACCGCGCCATCACCGCCGAGGATTACGAGCAGCTCGCGCTCGCGGCCTCGCGCCGCGTGGCGCGCGCCAAGTGCGTGCAGGCGAGCGACGGGAGCATCTCGCTGCTCCTCGTTCCCAAGGCCGAGCAGGAGAACGGCGAGGCGCGCATGGTCCCCTCGCGCGACCTCATCGACCGCGTCGCCGCGTTCATCGACAAGCGGCGCCTGATCACCGCCCGCGTGAACGTGGGAAAGCCGCGCCAGGTGCCGGTCTCGCTCGAGCTGACCATCTCGCTCAAGCCGGGCGCCACGGCCGACCGGGTGAAGAGCGACGTGAAGGACAAGGTGAAGCAGCTCCTGCACCCGCTCAAGGGCGGGCCCAAAAGCGAGGGCTGGCCCTTCGGCCGTGCGGTGGGGAAGGCCGACCTGTACCCGGTGGTGGAGGGCGTGGACGGCGTCGATCGGATCACCGATCTGGCCATCGTCGACGAGGGACGGCGGCTGCGCGTGGAGATGCTCAAGCTCTCCGATGACGAGCTGCCGCAGCTCATCGGCGTCGAGATCCAGGACCGAGGGTAGCGCGCCATGGCCGAACAGACCGCCGACACGCTGCCCGCGATCGCGCCACCGCTCCAGGGAATGCCCATCGGCGAGGCGCGCCGGGTGGCCCGGAAGCGCGCCGGCGCCACGCTCGAGATCAAGCTCGTCGACAGCGAGGAGAAGCAGCTCCACGTCGTGCGCCAGTTCCCGGTGGCCGGCGACGAGCTTTCCGAGCGGCGGGTGATCAAGGTCGAGATCGCCACCCGGCCGTGGATCCAGTTCCTCCCGGGCATCTACCAGGACGCCGACGAGGAGAACGCCGACTTCCTGCAGCGCTTCCTGCTCGTCTCGGCGCACCTGACCAGCGGGATCGAGGAGCGCCTCGAGTATCTGCACGAGTTCTTCGATGCGAGGTTGACGCAGGCGGGCTTCTTGCCCTGGCTGGCCGGCTGGCTCGCCATGCCGCTCCTCGAAGGATGGGACGAGGAGAAGCGGCGCGAGATCATCCAGCGCGTTCCCGAGCTGTACCGGTTGCGCGGGACCGCGCGCGGACTCGAGCTGGCGCTGCGCCTGTTCGCCGATGTGAAGGCGGAGATCCACGAGGGCGAGTGGCCGTATCCAGGCATGGTCATCGGTCGCTCGAGCACGGTCGGCAAGGACACCGTGCTGTCGCCGCCCGTCTTCATCAGCCAGTGCTTCACGGTCGAGCTGCCCGACAAGAAGCCGGAGATCTCCCGCGAGCGCCTGCGCACCGTGCAGGCGCTGGTGGAGACGGAGAAGCCGGCCCACGCGCACTACGCGCTGGTGTTCCAGGAGACGGAGATCACCTACCAAGAGGTGCCGTTCCTGCACGTCGGCAAGACCGGGCGCATCGGCGTCGATGCGCGCATCGGAGGGCACGAGGACGTGCCCGCCACCCATGACGAGGAGCTGCAGAAGCTCGGGCTCTCGCGCAGGAATTGACGGTTTGACACAACCGGCCCCGAGGTGAGTTCCTCGGCAGGCCGCTGAAAGTTCGGAGGATGCAATGGCGGAGCAGGCCAACTTCAAGCGGATCAACTTCTTCGAAGGGTTCTTCACGACCGACGAGGATTGGAACGCGGCCGAGGCGTATCACGTCGAAAAGAGGCGCATGCACAATCGCGTCCTCCACACTCCGGGCGTGGTCCCGGTGGCCGGCGGCGGGATGAAGGTACAGGCGCGCGGGCGCGGCGACCTGTCCTTCGAGGTGACTCCCGGGTACGCGGTCGACGGCCGCGGCAACGAGCTGGTGCTGCGCGATCCGGCGGTGAAGGTGGTGGAGGCGGACAAGCTCAAGCTGCCGCAGACCATCTACGTGGCCATCCGGTACTTCGAGGAGCCCACCGATTTCATCGCGTACAAGGAGAATCCGCGCTTCAAGGGCCACCGCCGCATCGAGGAGAAGGTGAAGATCGAGGTGATGGCGCGCGAGCCGGACGGCGTCGAGTCGCTGGAGCTGGGGCGCGTGCGCCTCGAGGAAGGCGTGCGCGAGATCCGCGACGCGCTCGACCCGCGCGTCCCCGGGCCGGGCGAGATCGACCTGCGGTACGTGCCCGTCGCCGGCTACGCCGGCAGCCACGCCTCGCCGCAGCTGCGCGTCGAGATCGCCAACGGCCTCTCCGAGAAGGCGGTCCTCGCCGCGCTGCTCTGCAAGATGGGCGTGTTGCCGGCGAACTACCTGCGCGGCGCGGTCCTCGCCGCGGAGATGCTCAACAACTCGAACGGCGTGGGCCCCTTCAATCTCGCCGACGTGCTCACCGGGCCGGTGGAGCTGGAGCGCGAGATGGTGGACGCCATCGAGAAGGACTTTCCCCAGATCGCCGCGCGCAAGGGATTCGCCGAGTACAAGAAGTCTCTCGAGGCGCTGACCAAGGTGGTGCGGGACCGCCCGCGCGATGCGGACGGCGCCATCGGCATCGCCCGCTTCTTGAACGCCTCCAACCAGGCGCTCACGCCGGTGGTGAAGGAGAAGCTCGCCCCCACCGCCAAGAAGGACGTCCGGGGCGAGGCGACGAGCTGGAAAGACATCGTCACCCGCAGCCAGCCATTCCCGGAAGAGCTCAACATCGACGGCTCGAACTTCTCCCGGGTCGACCACCTCCAGCTGGTCAACGACGACTCGGAGAAGGCGCACAAGTTCCGCATCGAGGGCCAGAAGGACATGTGGAAGTCGCGCCAGACCTTCACCTATCCGGACAAGGAAAGCGTCTCGGATTCGGGAGTGGCGTACATCGGCGGCGAGGCCAAGTGGCAGACGCACAACCTCAAGGCCGGCAAGGACCTCATCATCATCAAGCGCTTCGACGCCATCCTGGGAGAGCAGATCTGCGACATCCTGGTGGACGGGAAGAAGGTCGGGCAGTGGAAGGTGACCGAGGCTGACCGCAAGCACCGCTGGCGCAACCACTACTTCCTGGTGCCGGGCACCTTCATCACCAACGAGACGGCGGAGATCACCGCCAAGGCGGTCTCGGCGGAGCGCGACATCAACATGTTCCAGCTCTGGTTCTACCAGCCCGCGTAAAACAGGAGGACAACCGCCGTGTTCCTGGCCATCGTCGACCGCATCCTGCCCTTCCTCAAGCGCGGCAAGAAGGAGGGGAAGGTGTGCCCGAACGGGCACGTCATGCACGCCAGCTGGGACGTGTGCCCCTACTGCCTGGAGATGCAGCAGATGATGGCCATGCAGCAGGCGAGCGGCGGCGGGGGCGGGATGCCCATGCCGATGCCTTCTGCCGGGCAGGGGACCGCGATGGTCAACCTCTCCGACCTCGGCAAGGGCGCGAAGGACGCGCGCAAGGGCGAGGTGTGCGGCTGGCTGGTGGCGCTCAACGGGCAGCACAAGGGCGAGGACTTCCGGCTGCGGGTGGGGAAGAACGTCCTCGGCACCGCGGCCGACTGCGACGTGGTGCTCACCGACAAGAAGATCTCCCGCAAGCACGCGACCATCCGCTACGAGGGCGGCGAGTTCCAGATCGCCGACCTGGACAGCTCCAACGGGACCTTCGTCAACGACGAGAAGGTGCAGAAGCACGACTTGATCGACAACGACATCATCAAGCTGGGCGACATCGAGTTCGAGTTCAAGTGCCGCGCGCTCCGCGAGAAACGCGAGTAGCCCCAGCGCTCGCCTCAGCCCCGCGTTGGGAGGTACAAGACTCATCGTGAACAGGCATCCGAAGGCGTGGTGGGGCGCGCTCGCCGCGGCGCTGCTGCCGCTGGCGGTCCAGGCGGCGGGCCCGCAACTCTCGATCCAGCAAGTCCAGATGGAGAAGCGCACCTGGCCCAGCTCGATGCGGGCGCGCGCCTGGGTCAACGTGGTGGGCGCTTCCGGGTCGCCCATCCAGGGCCTGGGTCCCGACATCTTCCGCGTCTACGAGGGGGGGAACTCCTCCAGCTCGAAGATCACCAAGGTGGAGACGCTCGAGTCCTTGGGCACGGGCGCCTCGATCGTGCTCGTCATCCAGGCCTCCGGCGCGATGGAGCCCATCTGCGAGGAGCTGAAGAAGTCGGCGAGCGCGTTCGTGAACGGGCTGGGCGAGAAGGACCACGTGGCTGCGGTGGACTACGCCGAGTCGGCGGAAACCATCGCGCCCTTCTCCGCGGAGAAGGGCGAGGTGGCCGGCAAGGTCGGCAAGATGACCTGCACCGGGAAGAGCTTCCTGCTCTACGACGGCCTGGCGCAGTCGGTATCGCTCTTCGCGGGCAATCCGGGAAAGGGACAACAGAGCGGCACGCTGCCGGCGCCGAAGGCGATCATCGTCATTGCCGACGGCCGCGACAACGGCTCGGCGACGGACGTCGAGAAGGTCGTCTCCGACGCCACCAAGCGGCGGATCCCCATCCACGCGGTGGGCCACTCCGAGCTGGACCAGGACTCGCTGGTCGGGCTCGAGCAGATCGCTCGCCGGACTGGCGGAACGTACCGGGCGGCGCCGACGGTCGAGGACATCAACAAGGGCCTCACGGTCATCAAGGACTACATCAACAAGGCGTACGTCCTCGACTGGAAGACCGAGCTCGATCACGACGGCAAGGAGCACAAGATCGAGGTCGCGATGGAGAGCGACAGCGGGCCGGGGCTGAAGGGTTCGCTCATGGTGCGCACGCCGGATTACTTCGACTGGATGCGCCTGGCCGCGTGGGTGGTGGGCATCCTCCTCCTCGTCATCGTGGCCGGCGCCGTCTACGTGCTCACCCGGCCCAAGCCGCCCCCGCAGCGCTTCTGCTTCGTCTGCAAGCGGGCACAGATGCCCGAGTGGGAGGTGTGCCTGTTCTGCCTGAAGAGCGCCAAGGCGCGCCTGCTCGTGCAGAAGGGCATGAACAAGGGCAAGCAGTACCCGCTGGTCGGCAAGGTGGTCAGCCTGGGCAGCGGCCCCGAGAACAACATCCGCATCCTCGACGGCGCCGTATCCGGCAAGCACGCGGGCGTGTCGATCGACGACAACAAGTTCGAGATCGTCGACCTGGGCTCCAAGAACGGCGTTCTGGTCAACGGGAAGCGCACTCCGCGCCGCTTCCTGCGCAACGGAGACGTGATCACCCTGGGCATGACCGAGCTGAAGTTCGAGTCCACCGTCGCGGCGGGCGGCGACGAGGATGCGGACGACTAGCCGCATCTCATGACGCTGGGGGTCGAACGACTCGCAATCCAGCAGGCAGCGATTCGCACAGGTTTTCCCCGTGGAAAGAGGTCTGCAAGCGCTTCCCCCTCCGAGGACGCACCGCCTTGGTCTTCGTTGCTTTTCAGGGAGGGGTGGAGAGACCGCCGACGGACGCTCCGCTCGCCCGCAACAGAACCACGACCGCCCGTGCCCCATTTGACGCGTCGCGTCCCGCCCCGGGACGGATAAACATGTTCGCAATTGAACGCCTGGTTCAACCGGTTGAACCAGCCTGCAGTTCTTCCGTCGTCCGAACCGAGCACGCAGACGCCGGCCGGGCGATGCCGTTTGCCCTCCGTCTTCGCTGGGCACGCCCTCCTGAAAAGCAGATGAGACCCGCCTTCGCGTTGTCCGCGAGAGCGCGACATGATGCCTGGCCGCGCGCGCCCGTTGCTCCTCGCCCCCGATCGGAAATGCCGAACGAAGATCCATCTGCAGGTCGGAGGCGTCCTGCCCGTGTGACAAGGCGTGCGCTGGGCCTGGGTCCAGTTGACGCCCCACGGCTTCGCCGTCGCGTTCATCGTGTTGTGGCAGGTGAAACAGATCGGCGTGGTGCCGCTCGTCTTGTTCACGCTGTGGTTCCCGGAGGTCACGCTGCTGAAGCAGAGCGAGTTGTGCCGCAGCAGGGGAGCAGGAGGCGGTTCGCCCAGGACCGCGTCGCAATCGTGCCGGCGTGGCACCTGAGGCGCGAGGCATTGGCGAACGCATAGCCGGCCATCGCGACCGGGATCACCGGCGTGGTGTGCCTGGAGTTGATGCCGCCCGGGTCCACCGAAGACGCGGTGTTGGTAGGGCAACCGATGCAGCTGATGGTGTCGATGTTGGTCGGGGTGCTGTGTTCGTGTGACAGTCGATGAAAGCTGCCACCCTGTGCGATCGGGCGTAGCATCCGCCGGATGATCGCGGTCGCTGCGGCGGGCCTGTGCAGGCGCTACGGTCGCCGGTGGGCGCTGACCAACGTCAGCTTCGAGGTGCCGGAGGGCGCGCTGGTGATGGTCAGCGGCCGCAACGGCTCCGGGAAATCCACGCTGCTGCGGGTGCTGGCGACCGCCATCCGCGCCGACCTGGGGACTGCCCACGTCCTCGGGCATGACCTGCGCGCCGATCGGGAGGCTGTGCGAGAGAAGACCGCCCTGCTCGGCCACCGCACGCACCTGTACGAGCCGCTGACGGCGCTGGAGAACCTCGCCCTCGTCGCCCGCTTCCTCGGCCGGGATGGAAGGCGGGCCGCCCTGCTCGAGCGCCTCGACGAGGTGGGCCTTTCCGATCGCGCGGACGACGCGGTGCAGACCTTTTCCGCCGGAATGCGCCAGCGCCTCGCGCTCGCCCGCGTCCTGCAGCAGCAGCCCCGGGTCGTCCTGCTGGACGAGCCGTACGGCCACCTCGACCCTCCTGGTTTCCTCCTCGTGGACGGAGTGCTGCGGACGCTGCGCGCGGGCGGAGCCACGGTACTGATGGCGACGCACCTGCTGCAGCGCGGCCGGACGCTGTGCGACCACAGCGTCGTGCTCGACGGCGGTCGCCTCGTCTTTGCCGGTGCCACGGCCGAGATGCCCCAGCCCGCCGGCGTCGACGGCGCCGGGTTCGCGGAGGGAGCGTGACCGCCCTCGTCGCGGCGCTGCGCAAGGACTTCCTGCTCCAGTGGCGCGGGCGGGCGCAGATCGTCGCCATCTTTGCCTTCGGCGCGGCGACCCTGCTCCTCTTCAGCTTCGCGATCGGTCCCGATTCCGTCGCCCTCCGCCAGCACGCCGCCGGTTTCCTCTGGCTGGGGCTCTTGCTGGCATCGACGCTCTCTTTGGCGGAGAGCTTCGAGCGGGAGATGGAAGAGCAAGCGCTCGAAGGCCTGCTCCTGCTGCCAGCGAGCGCGCGAGCGCTCTATTACGGGAAGGCCATCGCCAACTGCGCCCAGCTCGCGATGATCGGCGCTGCCCTGGTCCCATTCATGGTGGTGCTGTACGACGCCGGCACCATCCGCCTCCTCTCACTCGTGGGGGTCATCGTCCTCGGGACGGCCGGCCTCTCGGCGCCCGGCACGCTGTACGCCGCGATGACCGCGCAGACGCGCGCGCGCCAGACGCTCCTCCCCCTGCTTCTCTTCCCGCTGGTGGTCCCCGTCCTTCTCGCCGCGGTGAAGGCGACCTCGTTATTGATCCTGGGCGACCCGATGGGCCAGCTGCGGCCATGGATTTCGCTGCTGGCGGCCTTCGCCGTAGTACAGTGGGCACTCGGCGGTCTGCTCTTCGGGCGCGTCGTGGAGGATTGATGGGAGAAGGTTCGCACGGCCCCATGCCCAAGGCGCTCGTCGCGCTGGGCGCCCTCCTGCTCTGCATCGGCTCGTATTGGGGCCTTGCCAGGGCACCCGGCGAAGTCTTCATGGGCGAAGTGCAACGCATCATGTACGTCCACGTCCCCACCGCGTGGAACGCGATGCTTGCGCTGACGTTCGCCTTCGTGTGCGCCGTCTTCTTCCTCTTCACCAATTCGTGGAAGTGGGACAACCGGCTGGAAGCGGCGATGGAGATCGGCGTCGTGCTCTCGCTGCTGCTCTGCGTGCAGGGAGCGATCTGGGCCAAGCCGACGTGGGGCGTCTGGTGGGACTGGGACCCGCGCCTCACCACCACCGCCGTGATGGTGTTCGCCTTCGGAGGAATCCTGGCGTTGCGCGCCTTCGTCGACGATCCGATGAAGCGCGCCGTCTGGTCGGCCGTGGCCTGCATCGTCGCCTTCGCCGACGTTCCCATCGTCTACTTCTCCGTGAAATGGTGGAACTCGCTCCACCAGGCGCAGTCGACGCCGGAGACCGTCTCCAAGGCGTTCCACTGGCCGCTGCGCATCAACGCATTCGGGATCCTCTTCCTCTGGACGGGCCTGGTCGCGCTCCGCTCCCGTCTGGCGGCTCTGCGCTTGCGCAACGAGATCGCGCCTCCGCTGCCCGACGACCGCGGCCGCACCGGCACCGATGCGCGCGCCCCCGGCGGTGCCTTTTGAGCGGGGTCGTCGAAGGCGGGTGGGGCTTCGTCGCCGCCGCTTATCTCGTGAGCGCCGCCGTCCTCGGAGGCTATGCGACCTCCGTATTCCTGCGCTTCCGGAACGAAAGGAACCGTGCGACGGTTGAAGCGGGGCGGCACAAGACACCATGAGCACCCCCGAGATGCCCCTCCCTGGGCCGAAACCGAGGAAGACCAAGTGGTTCGCCATCGGCGCGCTCGCCGTCGCCGCCGGTGCGTTCCTCTTCATCACGCTGGGCGGGATCGGCGAGAACCTCGTCTACTACTGGGGTCCCAAGGAGCTGCACGCCGCCGGCCGCAAGGCGGTCGGGGCGACCATCCGGCTGGGCGGTCAGGTCGCCCCCGGCTCGGTGAAGCGAGGGGACGGCGTCTCGAACCTCGAGTTCGACGTCACCGACGGCACCGCCTTGGTCCACGTCGTCTCCCGCGGCGTGCCGCCGCAGCTCTTCCGCGACCGCATCGGCGTGGTCGTCGAGGGAACGATGACCGCGGAGGGCGCGTTCGAGAGCCGCCGCTTGATGGTCTCGCACGACAACAAGTACCGCGCTCCCGGCGACAAGAACGTGGACATCAAGACCCTGATGCGGTCGACGGAGGGCCTGGAAGACGCCCCCACGCCGGGGCCCGCCGTGGCTGGATCGGCCGCTCCTTCGAACCGCCAGCCGGAGCCTGAAGCGAGATGATTCCGACGCTGGGACGCACCCTGATCCTCCTCGCGCTGCTCGCCGGGAGCGGTGGTGCGCTGGTCGGTTTCGCCACGGGTGCGCGGCCGACGAGCGCGGGGTGGCTGTGGACGCGCCGGCTCGCCTACGCCTTCGCCGGGTTCATGGTCCTCGCCAATTTGGTGATGGAGTACGCGCTCCTCACCCACGATTTCAGCGTCAGCTACGTGGCCCACGTGGGCTCGCGCTCGGTGCCCATCTGGGTTTCGCTGGTGAGTCTCTGGTCGTCCCTGGAAGGATCGATCCTCTTCTGGGGCCTGGTGATGGGCGTGTACGTCGCCGTCGCCACCTGGCAGAACCGCGACAAGCATCCCGAGTACATGCCGTACGCCGTCGGCGTGTGGCTCATGTGCGGCGCCTTCTTCAGCTTCCTCCTCGCCGGTCCGGCGCAGCCCTTCGCCACCGTTCCGGCGCCGCCGATGGATGGGCCCGGTCCCAACGCGCTGCTGCAGAACCACTACCTGATGGTCATCCACCCGCCCTTCCTCTACTCGGGATACGTGGGGATGACGATCCCGTTCGGTCTGGCTTGCGCGGCGCTCATGGTCGGCCGGCTCGGCCACGATTTCATCCGCCCCCTGCGCAACTTCCTGCTCCTCCCCTGGATCTTCCTCACCGTGGCCATCGTCCTGGGCGGCTGGTGGGCGTACGAGGTGCTGGGCTGGGGCGGGTACTGGGCGTGGGATCCGGTGGAGAACGCATCGTTCCTCCCCTGGCTCACCGCCACCGCGGCGCTCCATTCGGCGCTTCTGGTCGAGCGCAAGGGCGTCCTCAAAGGCTGGACGGTGACCCTGGTGATCGGCACCTACCTGCTCACCATCCTGGGCACGTTCATGACCCGCTCGGGCGTCTTCAATTCCGTCCATTCCTTCACCCAGAGCGCGATCGGACCCACCATCCTCGTGTTCCTGGCTGTGGCGCTGATCTTCTCGGTGGTGTTGCTCACCCTGCGCGTCGACAGCCTGGCTCCCGAAGGGCGCCTGGAGACGGGTCCCTCTCGCGACGTCCTCTTCCTCGTGCAGAACCTGCTCTTCGTGCTCTTCACCTTCACGGTGCTCCTCGGAACGGTCTTCCCGCTCGTGGTGGAGGCTGCCCGCGGAGTGCAGATGAGCGTCGGGCGCCCCTACTTCGATCGGATGTCGGTCCCCATCGGAGTGTGCCTTCTCTTCGTCATGGGCGTGGGGCCCGCGCTCCCCTGGGGACGAGCCACCGGCGCGCAGCTGCGGAGCGCGCTCTTGCCGCCGCTCGTCACCGCCGCGGCATTCGCCGCCGCCGGATTTGGCCTGGGGGTCCGCAATCCCTGGACGATGCTGGCGCTCTTCTTCGGCGGCTTCACCGCCCACGTGACCGCCTCCGAGCTCGTCCTGCCGGTGCGCCAGCGCATGCGATCGCACGGCGAGGGGTTCCTCGAGGCGTTCGCGCAGGCCCAGCGCCGTGGCCAGCGCCGCTTCGGCGCGTACATCGTCCACGCCGGCGCCTTGCTCGCCATCGTCGCCATCGGCGTCTCGAGCACGATGGGCACCTCCAAGGAGGTCCAGCTCCGCCAGGGGGAGAGCACGACCCTGGGCGCCTATTCGCTGACCTTCGTCGACGCGGAGCAGGTCTCCGAGCCGCACCGGGAGTCGACGCTCGCCCGGATGGACGTCAGCAAGAACGGCCGTCCCATCGGCTCGCTGTACCCGCGCATGAACCAGTACGAGAGCCAGCGCGAGCCGATCGGCACGCCGGCGGTGCGCACCAGCCTGACCGAGGATCTCTACCTCTCCATCCACAACATCGACGTCAAGTCGCGCACCGTCGGCCTCCTCGTCCTGGTCAACCCGATGGTGGGCTGGATCTGGATCGCGACCGCAATCATGGCCCTCGGAGGGCTGGTGGCGCTGATGCCGTCCTGGCGCGCCGCGCGTGCGCGGGCCCACGGCACCGCGCCCGTCGGCGCCGTATCTGCCGAGGGTTCGCACTGATGGCGGCTCCCCTTCCCGACGCTGCTCCGGCGCGGGCATCCCGCCTCAATCCGTGGGCGCTGGGGGCAGGGCTGGCCGTCGTGGTTCCGCTGCTCGCCGTGCTCGTCCTGAACCTCGGCCGCGATCCCCATTCCATCCGTTCGCCGCTCGTCGGGCGGACCGCCCCTGCGTTCTCGCTCGCGCCGGTCGGGGGTGGCGCTCCCGTGGTCCTCGAGTCGCTGCGCGGCCGTCCGGTCGTCATCAACTTCTGGGCGACGTGGTGCGTTCCCTGTTTCGAGGAGCACGCGGCGCTCACCGCCGCCGCCCGCACCTTCGGCGACGTCCAGTTCCTCGGCGTCGTCTACGAGGACGACGAGGCCAGGACCCGCACCTTCCTCGCCCAGCGGGGGAGCTCCTATCCCGCGCTCATGGATCCGGAGGGCAGGACGGCCATCGCCTACGGCGTCTTCGGGGTGCCGGAGACGTTCTTCATCGACGGCGCCGGCCGCATCGTGGAGAAGTACGTCGGTCCGCTGAACCGGGCGACCATCGCCAGCCTGATCGCGAGGGCGAAGGGAGGCGCGCCGTGACCCGGCTCGCGCTCGCGCTGCTCGCCCTCATCGCCGCTCCGTCGCTCGCGGCGCCGCCGCCTTCCGCCGCGCCGCGCGGCCTGATGGACGCACCGCGCAGCCGGCCGCTCACCGGCGCCGAGCTGGAGGCACGCACCAACGACATCGGCGGGTTGCTCCGCTGCCCGGTCTGCCAGGGTCTCTCGGTGGCCGACTCGCCTTCCTCCATGGCGCGGAACATGAAGGCCGAGGTGCGCGAGAAGCTGGCCTCGGGCTACGACCAGGAGCAGATCCTCGCCTACTTCGAGCGTTCCTATGGCGAGTTCGTGCGCCTCGATCCTCCCATGCGCGGGGTGAACTGGCTCGTCTGGTTCGGGCCGCTCGCCGTTCTCGTCGTGGGAGGAGGCGTGGTCGCCTTCGCCGTGAAGCGCTCGTCGCGCAAGGCGGGCACGGACATGCCGGCGGTGGGAACGCCCGATCTGCCCTCGCGCGATACGCTGCCAGCCGACCCGCGCCTCGGCGCCGCCGTGCGCCGCGTGCGCCAGCTGGCCTACGGCTGGCCCGACGGCGTTCCTCCCGGGCCGCCGGCCCGAGCGTCATGAACGGCGGCACGGCAGTCGACTGGGGTCCTGCCGTAGCCGTTCTCGCGGTGGGGCTCGTCTTCGGCGCGCTCGCCGTGCTGCGTCTCTTCGTCATCTCGCGCCGCGCGGGGCAAAAGGCCGCGGGCGTTCCCCTCCAGGTCCGCGACCTGGCGGGCAAGCGCGACACCCTTCTGCGGCAGCTGCGCGAGCTGGAGGACACCGCCAGCAAGCGCACGCCTGAGCAGCTCGCGCGCGAACGCTACGCCTTGGAGCTCGAAACGGCGGGCGTCCTGTTGGCGCTCGACGAACGCGGAGCATCGGAGGAGGCGGCGAGGGGCGCGCCGAAGGGCGCCGCCGCGAGATCGAGGCGCGGCGCTCCCGCGACTCCTTACCGCGCGGGCCTGCGAGGGTTCCTCTGGGGCACCGGGACCGCGACCGCCCTGTTGCTCCTCGGTTTGTTCGTCTACCAGTCGGCGAAGCCGCGCAATCGGGGCGGCTCGGTGACCGGCCAGGTGGGGACGGGCGGCGGCGCGGGCTCCCCGAGCGCAGCCCCCGACGCCGAGGAAGCGCGCATCCAGGCCGCGCTCGCCCGCAATCCCGAGGACATCGATCGGCGCGTCGAGCTGGTCCACGTCTATGTCGCCCGCCGGGATTGGATGGGCGTCTGGAGGGAGACCTCGCGAATCCTCGAACAGTCGCCGGGAAACGCGCAGGCGCTGGCGTACCAGGCGGTGGTGCGCATCGGCATCGGCCAGGTGCAGACGGCCGTCGAGATGCTCGACAAGGCGGTGGCGGCCGATCCCGACCTGATCGACGCTTACGCCTATCTGGCGGTCGGATACGTGCGGCTCGGCCGCGTGCGCGACGCCGACGCGACCATCGCGCGGGCAGCAAAGCGATTCCCCGACCGCGCCGCGGAGCTCCGGGAGATGCTCGCCGAGCAGAAGCGCGAGTCGGCGGTGACGCAGACGAGCGTCGCGCCCGGCGAGGGCGATCCGCACGCCGGCGTCGCCACGCCGGCGGAGGGAAGCGGCGCGCCGGCGCGTCCCCGCGGGGCCGGACGCCGGGTGGCGGGAACCGTGGATATCGACCCCTCGCTGCGCAGCACGGTCGCGCAGGGCGCCGTCCTCTTCGTCTTCGCGCGCGCGGCAGGCGCCAGCGGGGGACCGCCCGTCGCCGTCAAGCGGCTGCCTCCGACGTTCCCGGTGGCGTTCGAGCTGAGCGAGGCGGATTCGATGATGGGCCAGCCCTTCCCGGATCCGCTGCTCATCGAGGCGCGCCTCGATTCCGACGGCGATCCCACCACCCGCGCGCCCACCGATCCCAAGGCGCGCCTCGACAAGGTGAAGGCCGGCCGCACGGACGTGCGCCTCATCCTGCGTCGCTGAAGACGGGCGGGATCGAGCTACGTGCGGTAGCTGGTCACGATCTGCGAGACGCGTTGGGTGACGCTCTGCAGGCGCTCCACCGCTTCGCCGGTGGAATCGAGCCGGGTGCGGGTGTCGCGCATTCCCTCGCCGAGATCGCTCACGGCGCTGAAGATCTGCGAGATGCCCGCATTCTGCTGCGACACCGAGGCGGTGATCTGCCGGACGGCGTCCGAGGTGTCCTTCACCATGGCGGAGAGCGCGAGCATGGTCTGTCCCGCGGAGCGCACCTCGGAGAGCCCGCTCTCGGTCAGGCGGCGCCCGGCGGCGCTGATCGTCACCACCTCGTCGATCGATCGGGAGATGTCGAGCAGGATCTCGCGGACCCGCTGCGTCGCCTGGATGGACTGATCGGCCAGGCTGCGGATCTCCCGGGCCACCACCGCGAAGCCCTTCCCGTGCTCGCCCGAGCGCACCGCCTCGATGGCGGCGTTCAGCGCCAGCATGTTCGACTGGTCGGCCAGGTCCTTGACGGTGATGTTGATCCCGTCGATCTGGCGCGTCCGCTCCTTGAGCGTCTCGATCTTCTCGGTCATCGAGACGACGCTTTGGCCGATCTCGGAAAGACCGCTCAAGCTGCGCTCCAACGACTCGGCGCCCGCCCGGCTCACCTCGTCGGCCCGGGCCACCACCTGGAGCACGTGCTCGGCCTTCTGCGCGGCCGCCGCGGAGGTCTGGCGGATCTCGTTGGCGGTCACCTGCGTCTCGTCGAGCGCGGTGGCCTGGCGCAGGATCGAGTCGCGTTGCTCGTTCGCCGTCACCCCCAGCGCCCCCACCGACCTCGCCAGCACCTGGGAGGCCTCGTGCAGGCTGCTGGGGATCTCCCGCAGCTTCTCCACCAGGCGCGTGAAGGACCCGGCCAGCTCGCCGATCTCGTCGCCCGAGCTGAGCGCGATGGTCTGGGTGAGGTCGCCGTGCTCGACGATGCGCGCCGTCGCGTCCTTCAGCGTTCCCAGCGGCGCGACCAGGCTCCGCTGCAGCGAGAACGTGAGCAGCAAGGCGAGCAGAAGGCATCCGGCGATGCCGCCGCCGAAGGCCATCGCGCGCCGCCGCAGCTCGGACGAGGCGTCCGTCAGGCGGCCCTCCACCCAGGCGCGCTCCGCCCTCTGCGCTTCCTCGAGGTTCCACTCGATGGCCGCCGCCGCGCGGGTGAACTGCGGCCCGAGCTCGCCGGCGCGGCTCCACTGCTGCTGCGCATTCGCCTGCGCGTACTGGCGGCCGATGGACACGGCGGCGGCCATCAGCTGCGCCAGCTCCTCGGGCCGGATCGACGGCGGGAGCCGCGGCGCGAGCGCCTGGAGCGTCTCCTGGAACCGCTTCGTCACCGAGTCCACCGCCCGCAGGTCGGAGGTGGTGCCCGCCGCCGCGGAAGCGGCGAGCACCAGCCGGGCCTCGTGCGCGAGGAGCCGCAGGTCCGACAGCTCGACCGAGGCCTGGAACGCGTCGCCCAACGACCCCTTCATGTCTCGCGACATGCGCGACATGGTCGCGTATCCCATCGCGCCCAAGGCGAGCACGATGGCGATGACCGTCGCGAAGTAGAGCCGGACCCGCGCTCCGATCTTGAGCCGCATCGCGGGGCCGTTTCCTTGGCTACCGGCGCTCCGCCAGGGCCTTCTCCTCCACCGGCAGGCCCTTCTGCTGCCAGGCGAGGAGCCCGCCCTCCAGGCGCGAGGCGCCGCTGCGGCCCGCCTTCTGCAGGACGCGGCCGGCGATCAGGCTCTGCCCGCCGCCGTGGTCCATCACCACCAGCTCGCCGGCCGGCAGCTCGCGGGCGCGCTTCTCCAGCTCGTCCAGCGGGAGGTTGACGGTCCCCGCGACGCGGACGGAAGCGAACTCGACCGCGTCGCGCACGTCGACCACGGTGAGGCCCTTCGCTGCCTGCATGCGGGCGCGCAGGTCCTCCGGGCTGATCGACGCCATCTCCGCCGCCGGCATCGGGCTGCCGGCGACCGGCAGGTTCGCCTTGCCCCAGGCCGGAAGTCCCTCGTTGTACTCGAGCACGTTGTGGTACCCGAGCGACATCGCGACGCGCGCCGCCTTCTGGCTCTTGGTGCACTTGGGCCCGTTGCAATAGAAGATCAGCCGGTGCGACTTGTCCTTCACCAGGCGCGGCAAGAGCGCTGCCGTCTGCGTCGCCGGGCAGCTGATCGCTCCGGCGATGTGGTTCTCCTCGAACTCGACGCGCGTGCGGGCGTCGATCACGGTGAACGCCCAGCGCGTGGGCGGAGCCGCGACGGTCTTCGCGTGCAGATCGGCGGTGGTGATGAAGGTGAGCGGCGCCTCGTCGGCCCGCGCTTGCCCGGCGGCCAGTAACGCCGCGGAGGCGATCATCCAGATCTTCATTCGGTATCCCCCCTGAAGAGAGCTCGACAGTAGCCGGGGAGATGGTCCCCGGCCAGAAATCCAGCCAACCGCGCCGCAAAATTAGACGTCCCCGGCGGACGCACTCAATGCGTCGGTGCCGGGAGCTGTACGCGAGGGTGTGCGGCGCGGAATGCGGGTGGTTTGACACCCCCGCCGCGCGAGTGCGATCCGGATCGACGGAGTGCGCCACGGGGGGAGAGCGCATGCCGCGTGTTCTTCGCGCCACGAGATCGAGAGCCGGTCGCCGCGGTCCAGCAGGGCGGAGCGCGCCGCGCCACTTCGTGGTCCGCCACGAACCGCGCAACGCGGAGACCGCGCCCGTCGCGCTGGGCGCGTACCTGACGTCCGCGGCAGATCGGTTCCTGCGATCGAACTTCGCGGTTCCCCGCCTGTCGCGGCGCGCGCATCGGGTCGAAGTCGGCGGCCTGGTGGAGTGCCCGTTGAGCCTGCGCATCGAGGAGCTGTGTCTGTTGCCGCAGCGCACGCTCACGGTGACCACCGAGTGCGCGGGGAACCACCGGACGACGCTGTCGCCGCTTCCTCCGGGGGAGCCCTGGAGCGGCGGAGCCGTGAGCACGGCGCGGTGGATCGGCGTCCCTTTGGCCACGCTGCTTAACCGGGCTGGGGTCCGGCCAGGCGCGGTCGAGGTCGTGGCGACCGGCGCGGACTCGGGTGAGGTTGCGAGCGGCCGAGTTTCCTATGCTCGATCGATTCCCCTCGAGCGGGCGCTCCACCCCGATACGTTGCTCGCGCTGCGTATGAACGGAGGGCCGCTGCGAGCGGCGCACGGCGCGCCGGTGAGGCTCATCGTCCCCGGCTGGTACGGGATGGCGAGCGTCAAGTGGCTCGCCCGCATCGAGGTCGTGGCCGCACCGTTCGCCGGGTACTTCCAGTCGGAGCGCTACGTCTATCGCGAGCCGGGACGGACCACCGCCCCGGTGACCGGAATGAGGGTGAAATCCGTGTTCACCTCGCCGCAAGCGGCTGTCCCGGTGGAGATGGGGCCCCTGCGCGTGAGCGGATTTGCCTGGTCGGGGAGCGCGCGCATCGCGCGAGTCGAAGTGGCGGCCGGGGGCGGCACGCCGTGGATCGACGCGCGGCTCACCGGCGATGACGAGCCGTACGCCTGGCGCGCCTGGGAGCTGATCTGGACGCCTCCCTGGTGGGGACGCCACGTCCTGCGCTGCCGTGCGACCGACGAAGCCGGCAACGTCCAGCCCGACCTGCCCTGCTGGAACGAGCTGGGCTACGGCGCGAACGGAGTGCAGTCGCTGATCGTGGAGGCCTTCTAGCCGGTCAGCCGTCGGCGAGCGCATTCATCAAGGTGCGCCATTCGAAGTAGGCTTCCGTGCTCTGCAGCGAAGGCGGCGGCGGCTCGGGCCAGGGCAGCGGTCCACCCACCCACGATTTCGGCGGGACGAGCTTCGGCAGCTCCGGCGCTTCGTGCGCGGCGATCGGCCGAGGCGCTTCGTTGGCCTTGAAGCGAGCCGGAGCGGGCGGCGCCTTGTCCTTCACCACGTCGCGGCGGATGAGCATCTGCTCCTTGACCTCTTCCATCCACTTGTCGAGGCCGGCGGGCAGGCGGGTGTTCTTTGGTTGGCCCGCGGCCTGACGCGCGGATCTGTGCTCCGCCCACCATCGCGCGAACCATTCCGGAGGGAGGGGACTCGTACCCCAGATCCGACGCGAGGCCATCCAGCGAGGATCCACCACGGCGCGCCGCAGGACGGGATGGAGCCAGACGTGCTCGACGCTCGGCGGGCCCGCCGGGATGCCCTGTTCGTTGGCGAGAACGAGCGTCCGGGCGTCGAGGCGGAAAGCGCGGGGATCGACGCGCGAGAGCGGAGCGCGCGCCAGCGGTTCGCGAGGTGGCGGTGGAGTGCGCGGCGGCGGGAGCGGCGCGTCGGTGCCGGCGGCGTCCCGTTCCGGCGGCAGGCGCAGATCGCCGTCGAGCCGGAAGCGGTCGGGGCGGACCACGGATAATTCCGGCAAGGTTCGCGGGAGAGCGGCCAGCCGGAGAAGCCGGCGCGGCGCGCAGCCCCGCACGACCTCCGCGCCGAGTAGCAACGTGCCGTACTCGCCCGGGGAGATTTGAGCCGGTGCGCGCAGGGCGGGACGCAGGAATGGAGCGGTCGGGCCGCGGGGGAGGCGTTGGGCGAGCAGCGAGCGGGCGCGGCGGCGGGCGAGCAAGTTGCGGACCCAGCTGAGCGCTGCGGCGAGGAGGCGCATCAGGTCGCGGTCGAAGCAGAGGTCGAGGTCGAGGGAGAGATCGAGGTCGACGTCGAGGAAGAGGTCGAGGTCGAGGTCGAGGTCGAGGGAGGGTGCGAGATCGAGGGACGTGTCGACGGAGAGTGCGAGGGAGAGGGAGAGTTCGAGGGCGAAAGAGCGACGGCTACCGGCAGCAGCTCTGCGAACAATGCGCCGAAGTGCACCGTGCCGTCCGGCGCTATGTAGATGGACGCGCGGACCGGCAGCTTTGGAACGTGTTCCTCGCTGGTGCTCACGCGGGAAGCTTACCACCGAGCGGCGAGGGAGCGGAGGGAGCGGTTGACCAGCACCCCTCGCTTGGTTCATGATACGGCCGTCCCTCGACTGACCTGCCGTACCAGGCCGCCGAGGCGAGCGCGGGGGCCCCTCTCGTGGCAGCGGACGACAAGCGGCTGGTGCCCGCGTTCGAGCTCTTTGTCGACGGTCAGAAAGCAGATCCGGAGCTGGCCGGCTCCGTCATCGGGATCCGCTGCTCGGACGACATGGACCGCGCGGCGCGGTTCCAGCTCCACCTCTCCGATGCCGGCCGCAAGTGGACGAAGAGCGACAAGTTCAAGCCGGGCACCGAGATCGAGATCAAGCTCGGGTACGTGGGCCAGCTCAAGTCGATCTGCAAGGCGGAGGTGCAGACCCTCGAGGTGGTCCTCACGCCGGACGGCCCGACGCGGCTCCTCGTCGCGGGATTCGACAAGGGCCAGGGCTTCACCAAGGGCACGCAGACCAAGACGTACAAGGACGTGAAGGACTCCGACCTGGCGCGGCAGATCGCGCAGCGCAACGGACTTTCCGCCGAGGTGGACGACAGCAAGGTCGTCCACGACTACGTCATCCAGTCGAACCTGTCCGACTACGACTTCCTCGTGCAGCGCGCCGCGGTGGCCGGGTTCCGCTTCAACGTCGACGGAAAGAAGCTCAGCTTCAAGAAGCCTCAGATCGGGCAGGGCTCGGCGGCGAAGCTCGTCTGGCGCGAGAACATCGGCCGCTTCGCCATGGAGGTGAACACCTACGACCAGGTCTCCAAGATCACCAGCAGCGGCTGGAATCCCGCCAAGATGAAGAACCTGACCGCGCCCGCCAAGAAGGGG
>JBJMQJ010000177.1:0-7980 GCA_045802765.1 Myxococcales bacterium | reverse complement strand
AGAAGCGCCTCCTCGGCTGCTGGTATGGCAGCGCAGACGTGCATCGCGACGTCCCCCGCCTGCTCTCGCTGTACCGGGCCGGCAAGCTGAAGCTCGACGCCTTGGTGACGCGCACGTATCCGCTCGCCGCGATCAACGAGGCGTTCGCCGCCATGACTTCCGGCGCGAACGCGCGCGGCGTCATCGTCTTCTGACGGCAGAGCGCCGGCATGGTCGTCGATGCCCACTATCACCTCGATCCGCGGCTCGAGCCCGTGGATCGCCTCCTCGCCCAGATGCGCGAGCACCGCATCGACCGTGTCGCGCTGATCGCCACCGTCTGCGACCCGCTGCGCATCGGCGGCGTGGGGCGCACGTTCGCGCAGGCCATGCGCCGCGCGCTGGCCGGCGCCGCCCCGCGCCTCGGCCGCCTCCTCTACCGCGGCACGGTGACCCGCTCCGGACGCGTATCGTTCCTGGGGCCGAGCGCCGCCATCTACCAGCGCCCCGACAACGATTCAGTCGAGCGCGTCATGACCGCCCATCCCGATCGATTCTCCGGGTGGTTCTTCGTCAACCCGACCGTCCCGGGCGCGCTCGACGAGCTGTCGCGCCGCCTCCGTCACCGCGGCTGGATCGGCGTCAAGGCGCATCCGTTCTGGCACCGCTATCCGGTCGCGGCGCTGGACGACGCCGCCGCCCTCTGCCAGGACCTCGGAAAGCCGATGCTGGTCCACCTCGGTGCCGGGACGGACCGAGGCGACTTCCGCCGGCTGCCCGATCGCTTTCCGCGGCTCAAGGTCGTGTACGCTCACGCGGGCATACCGTGGTACCGCACGCTGTGGGCGGACGCCGCCCGGCGCGAGAACGTGTTCGTGGACCTCTCCAGCCCGTACCTCGACAAGGCGCTGCGCTACGAGGCGCTTCGCTTGCTCGGCGCGGCGCGCTGCTTGTACGGGAGCGACGGGCCCTACGGGTACCCTGCCGCGGACGGCGGATACGATCACGGAGCAATCCTGGGGCAGATCCGCAGATCGGGACTGCCGGAGACCGAGCTGGATCGCGTCCTCGGCGGAAACTTCGTCGCGCTCACAGCCGCCGCCAGGTAGGGCGCCGCTGCGCTTTTCAGAGCGCGGCCATTGTGCCATGTGACCCAGGTGCACGCGCCGCTGCCGATCGATTCGCCGGACGAAGTGCGCGACGAGGAGCGCTTCGACGCCGACCGCCTGCGGCCGTTCCTCGCGGCCGCGCTCCCCGGAGCTAGCGGACCGCTCGAGGTGCTTCAGTTCCGCAAGGGGCACTCGAATCTGACGTATCTGGTCCGCATCGGAGAGAGCGAAGCCGTGCTGCGGCGCGCTCCGTTCGGCGTGCAGGTGAAGAGCGCGCACGACATGCGGCGGGAGTTCACCATCCTCTCCGCGCTCCAGGGCGTGTACGCGAAGGCTCCCCGGCCGATCGCTTTCTGCGACGACGAGTCGCTGATCGGCGCCCGCTTCTACCTGATGAAACGCGTGCGAGGGGTGGTGGTGCGGTCGGCGGCGCCCCCGCCGGGCGTGCAGTTCACGCCCGAGCTGCTGCGGGCTACCTCCACCGGCCTGGTAGACAACCTCGCCGACCTGCACGCGGTGGACTTCGCCCGCGCCGGACTGGGCTCCATCGGCCGGCCCGACGGCTACGTGGCGCGGCAAGTCACTGGCTGGACGGAGCGGTACGCGAAGGCCAGGACGGACGAGGTGCCGGACATCGAGGCGGCCGCGGCGTGGCTCGCGCGCAACCTGCCCAAGCAGAGCGGCGCTGCGATCATCCACAACGACTACAAATACGACAACGTGGTGCTCGACCCGGCCGATCTGTCCCGCATCGTCGCGGTGCTCGACTGGGAGATGGCCACCGTGGGAGACCCGCTCATGGACCTGGGCACGCTGCTCGGCTACTGGTCCGACCCAGACGATCCCGAAGAGATGCGCGCGCGGCCGTACGGACCAACTTTCCTGCCGGGCAGCCTCTCGCGCAGCGGTCTGGTCGGCCGCTACGAGGAGCGCACCGGCCGTGCCGTGTCCGGGGCGCTCTTCTATTACGTGTTCGCGCTCTTCAAGATCGCCGTCATCGTCCAGCAGATCTACAAGCGGTACGTGCAGGGGCACACCCACGACCCGCGCTTCGCGGCGCTGATCGGCTGGGTCCGGGTGGTCGCCGCGCAGGCGGCGCGCGCCATGGAGCGTGGCCGCATCGACCGCCTGGGGAGGATGTCGTGAGCGAGGTGAGCGCCGTCCCCGAAGGATTCCGGCCCCTCCAGCGCGGCGGCCCGTTCCTCGCCGCGCTCGGTCCGCTCTACGTGAAGACCGGCGGAGCGACACCGATCATCGGCCTCCGCCTCGAGGAGAAGCACCTCAACACGCGAGGGATCGCCCACGGCGGCATGCTGGTCACGCTCGCGGACACCGCGCTGGGCATCGCGCTCGCCACCTCGCGCACCCCGCCGCAGCCGATGGTGACCGTGAGCTTGTCGACGGATTTCGCCGACGCCGCCCGGACCGGCGACTGGGTCGAGGCGCACGTCGACATCCAGAAGGTCGGCGCGCGCCTGGCGTTCGCGAACTGCTACCTGGTGGTAGGCACCAAGCGCATCCTGCGGGCGAGCGGCGTGTTCGCGCTGGTCCCGCCGGTGAAGCCGAAGGAATCGTTCGAAGGGTGAGGCCCCCGCGATGAAGAAGTTCAAATGGTACTGGGAAGACTTCCCCGTCGGCGCGGTGCGCGAGTTCGGCGAGAAGACTTTATCGAAGGAGGACATCATCCGCTTCGCGCGCGAGTACGATCCGCAGCCGTTCCACGTCGACGAGGAGGCCGCGAAGCGCTCGGTGTTCGGCGGCCTCATCGCCAGCGGTTGGCAGACCTGCGGGCTCGCCATGCGGATGATGTGCGACGCCTACCTCCTCGACGCCGCCAGCGCCGGCTCTCCGGGAGTCGAGAACATCCGCTGGCTCCTGCCGGTGCGCCCGGGCGACACGCTGCGCGTACGCCTCACCGTGCTGGAAGCCCGCGTGCTGCAGAGCAAGCCGCACATCGGGCTGGTACGGAACAAGTGGGAGATGTTCAACCACAAGGACGAGCAGGTCATGCACATGGAGGGCTACGGCATGTTCCTGCGGCGGGACGCTGCCGCATGAGCAAGATCCACGTGCTCCTCAAGAAAGAGGAGCTGGACGCGCAGCGCCTCCCCGACAAGGTGGTGGTGGTGCTCGACGTGCTCTTCGCCACGACGAGCATCGTCACAGCGCTGGCGCACGGCGCGGCCGAGGTCGTGCCTACGCTCGATCGCGACGCCGCCCTGCGGGAGGCAGCGACGCGACCCGCGGGGTCGTACGTCCTGGCGGGCGAGCTGAACGCGGTCACCCTGACCGGATTCGCGCACCCGACGCCGCTCGCCTTGCTGGAGCAGGAGCTCGCGGGGAAGACGGTCATCTACTCGACCACCAACGGCACCGTCGCGCTGAGCAAGTCCCACGAGGCCGCGCATGTCTTTGCCGCATCGCTGCTCAATGCGGAGGCGGTGGTAGACCGCATCGAGCAGACGTTCCCGAACGAGACGGTCTTGTTGGTGTGCTCGGGATCGGCGGACAACTTCAACCTCGAGGACTTCTACGGGGCCGGATACCTGGTTTCGCTCTTCGCGCGGCACGGCGTCCCGCGCGAGCTGAGCGACGCCGCGATGGCCGCCCAGACGCTGCACGACGGCGCGGACGCGTTCGAGTGCCTGGCGAGCAGCCGCGTGGGGCGCATGATGCTCTCGCGCGGGCTGGAGCGGGAGGTCCGATTCGCAGCGCGCAAGAGCTGCTTCGACGTGGTGCCGGAGCTGCGCGAGGGGTGCATGCGCCTGGCCACCTGACCTGTGATACGAATCCCGCCCGCGCCAACCGGGGCGCTCCACCTCCACGAGACGGCCATGGGCGTGAAGAAGCTCTTCGACATCGCAGGCAAGGTGGCCTTGATTACCGGCGGATCGCGCGGCCTCGGGTTGCAGATGGGCGAGGCGCTGGGCGAGATGGGCGCGAGGCTCGCCATCACCGCGCGCAAGCAGGGCGAGCTGGACGAGGCGGCGGCCCAGCTCGGCAAGCAGGGCTACGAGGTGCTGACGGTCGCGGGCGACCTGTCGAAGTTCGAGACGATTCCCGCGATGGTGGACCGCGTGCTGGGCAAGTACGGGACCATCGACATCCTGGTGAACAACGCCGGCGCCACCTGGGGCGCGCCCGCCGAGGAATACCCGGCGGAAGGCTGGAACAAGGTGATGAACCTCAATGTGAACGCCGTGTTCTTCCTCACCCAGGACGTCGGCAAGCGCGTGATGATCCCCAAGCGCTCCGGGAAGATCGTGAACATCTCCTCGGTGGCCGGCCTCTACGGCGGCGGATCGGGGATGACCACGATCGCGTACAACACCAGCAAGGCGGCCCTGCTCAACTTCACGCGCGCGCTCGCCTCCGAGTGGGGGAAGTACGGAATCAACGTGAACGCCATCTGCCCGGGCTTCTTCCCCTCGAAGATGTCGCGCGGATTGCTGGAGAGGATCGAGAAGTCGGTGATCGGGGCGACGCCTCTCGGGCGGCTCGGCGGCGACGAGGACCTGAAGGGGACCATCGCCTTCCTCGCCTCGGATGCCTCGCGGCACATCACCGGTCAGTACATCGCCGTCGACGGAGGCGCCTGCATCGCGTGACCGAGTCCGTCGGCACCGCCTTCTTCGGCGCCACGATTCCTTTCCTCGATCTGCTCGGCGCCCGGCCCGGGCACCGCGAGAAGGGAAGGGCGGTCGTGTCGCTCGAGATGCGCGACGAGCTGACGAACAGCTGGCACTTCGCCCACGGCGGCGTGGTGATGACCCTGCTCGACGTGGCGATGGGCTCCGCGGTCCGCTCCACCGTGACCACCGACTTCGGGGTCGTCACCGCCAACCTGAACGTCAGCTTCCTGCGCTCGGGCGCCGGGTCACTCACCGCCGAAGGCCGCGTGCTGCGCGGGGGAAAGACGCTGGTGTTCTGCGAGGGCGAAGTACGCGACGCCGCGGGGCACCTGGTAGCCAAAGGCGTGGGGACCTTCCGGCTGAAGAAGCGCAAGCCGCCGCCGGACGCGCGGTAGGCGTCGGGAGATCCGGGAGTAGGAGATCCGGGGACACCATACGCAATTCCATGCCAACTCGTAGGGCTTCCGCGCGACAGCTACGCTTCGTCGGCTGACGCGGGATGGCGGGTTCCTGTTTGGGGCCGACGACGATCTGCCGATTCGCAGTCGGATTGCATGACGGTAATCGTCGCCAGCGCATGGGATGGCCGGTGCGCTGCTCCTCTGACGCATTGCGGCCCGCCCCGCGGCGAGTTCCCAGACGCGCTCGCGGTCAGTGCTTCAAATCGCCGAGCGGAGCGCGAAGCTCCGGTGTTTCGTCGATCTCCACGTTCACCTTGCCGCCGTGCGCCGACTGCTGTTCGGCTTTCTCGCGTTCCTGCGCGTGTTGCTGGCGGACCCGCCTGCGGCGCTTCTTCGGGGTGGGCGGCGGCTCCCGGTAACCGGTAGCGCTGGCTACGCGCATCGCATTCGTCGCCGCCTTCCCGCGGCGGCGCGTCGGAGGTTCTGCCTGGCCCGGCTTCTGGAGACCGGAGTGCGACTCTTCGGATGAGCCTTTTCCGCCCGGCTGCTCGACCGCCGGCGTGGCGACTTCCAGCGTGGGCTGTGCACCTGCGGCGATGCGGCGCCTCGCCATCCAGATCATGCCGGCACCGCCGGCGAGCAGGGCCGGCGCCATCAACCTGCGCGAGCGTCGCCGTTGACGCGCCAGAGCGCGCCGCCGGGCGATGTACCGCCAGGCGAGGCCGGCGAGGATGACGTTGCGTGCGACCCTGACGAGCTTCATGCGCTCCTCCGATGGACGTCGCAGAACTTACGCACGAATCCCCGGATTCGCGCCCGACGAGGTAGCGGTGCCTGGGCGGCGGGCCAAGCGAGCGTGGGGCTCGGCAGGGGTCACGCCTTCACGTCGCCGCCTAGATACGCTGCCTTCAGCCGCTCGTCCCGCGCCAGCTCGCCCGCCGGGCCGTCCAGCGCGATCTGCCCGCGCTCCAGGACATACGCATGCTCCGAAACGGCGAGCGCCGCGCGCGCATTCTGCTCCACCAGCAGCAGCGCGATGCCTTCCCGCTGGATGCCGCGGAGGATGTCGAAGACCTGCCGCACCAGCACTGGCGCGAGCCCCATCGACGGCTCGTCCAGGAGCAGCAGGCGCGGGCGCTGCAGCAAGGCGCGCGCGATGGCCAGCATCTGCTGCTCGCCTCCGGAGAGCTGGCCCGCCGGCAGCTCCCGTCGGCGCTCGAGCGAAGGAAATCGCCGGAGCTGCGCCTCGACGCGGTCGCGCAGATCGCGCCCCGGATGCATCTCGCCGGCGACCTTCAGGTTCTCCTCCACCGTCATGCGCTGCAGGATTCCGCGGCCCTCGGGGACGAGCACTGCGCCCGAGCGCGCCACCTGGTGCGCAGGGAGCCGCGCGATTCCACGTCCCTCGAGGAGCACCTCGCCCGCGGCCGGTCGGAGCAGGCCCGCGATCGCGTTCAGCGTGCTGCTCTTGCCAGCGCCGTTCGGCCCGATGAGCGTCGCGATCTGCCCCCGCCTGACCGTGAGCGACACGCCGCGAACCGCGTGCACGTGTCCGTAGAAGACATGCAGCCCGCGAACCTCGAGCAGCGGCGCCTCGCTCACGCCTCGCTCCCCAGGTACGCCGCGATCACTTCCGGATGGTTGGAGACGTGCGCGGGGTCGCCGTGCGCGATCACCCTCCCGAAGTTGAGCACCGTGATCCGATCGCAAACCTGCATGACGAGCTGAACGTTGTGCTCGACCAGCACGACCGATTGGCCCGCGCCCGCCACCTGCCGGATGACGGACGCTACCGCCTGGACCTCGGCGGCGTTCATCCCGGCGGTGGGCTCGTCGAGCAAGACCAGGCGCGGCGAAGAAGCGAGCGCGCGGGCGATCTCGACGCGCCGCTGATCGCCGTACGACAGGCCGGAGACGCGGTGGTGCGCGCGCTCGCGCAGCCCGACGCGCGCCAGGAGCTCCAGCGCCCCATCGCGCGCCTTTGCCTCGTCGGCTCGTGCGGACGGAAGGAAGAGCATGCGCCGCACCGTGTCTGCGGGCCGGACGAGGTGCGCGCCGACCATCACGTTCTCCAGCGCGGTCAAACCGGGGAACAACCGGATGTTCTGATAGGTCCGCGCGATGCCGAGCGCCGCGACGCGGTGGGGCGGCAGCCCGTCGATGCGCTCGCCTCCCAGCACGACGCGGCCCCGGCTCGGGCGGAAGAGGCCGGAGATGACGTTCAGCAGCGTGGTCTTGCCGGCGCCGTTCGGCCCGATGAGTCCGTGGACCTCGCCTTTGGCGACCTGGACGGCGGCGCCGTCGAGCGCGCGTACGCCGCCGAAGCTACGCTCCAGCTCCTCAACCGAGAGCAGCACGAGAGGCCTTTCGCAGCCGCAGCGCCCGCAGCGTGCGCGGCAGCGAGACGATGCCGTTCGGCAGGAAGAGGATGACCGCGAGGAGGATGGCGCCGTCGAGGAACATCCGCAGCGGCCCGGGTGCGAGGCCAAGCGCGCGGGCCCCACCTCGCAACGCTTCCGGGAGCACGGTGAGGAACGCCGCGCCGACGACGGGACCGTAGAAGACCGCGTCTCCGCCCACCACGGCGTAGACCAGCATGTCCACCGCTCGCGAGAACCCGTACCCGCCGGGCGCGACCATGTACGTGAGGTGCGCCTCGAGCGCGCCGGCAAATCCGGCGATCGCCGCGCCGGCGACGAACATCGAGAGCTTGTACCGGGTGCTGGCAATTCCCATGCTCCGCGCGGCCGCTTCGTCCTCCCGGATCGCCTCCAACGCGTATCCGGCGCGCGACCCGCGCAGCCGCGCCAGCGCGAACATGACGGCCGCGAGCGCCAGCCAGATCATCCAGAGCTCCGT
>JBJMQJ010000176.1:0-3109 GCA_045802765.1 Myxococcales bacterium | reverse complement strand
GCACCCGATGGACAGCGACAAACCGCGGTCGCCGTGGCTCGTCAACACCACGATGGGACAGCCGTCCAGTCCCTTGTAGGAACGCAGGCGGGTGGCCGTCTCGTAGCCATCGATCCCGGGCAGCTGGATGTCGCAGAGGATGAGGTCGGGATGCGAGGCGATCGCCAGGTCGATCCCGGCGATGCCGTCGGAGGCCTCCAGAACGTCGAAGCCGCGCGGCTCGAGGACGCTGCGCACCAGCGCCCGGCTCTCCGGGTTGTCCTCGATGTAGAGGATCCGCGGTGTTGGAGGAAGTGCTGGATCGGCCATCGATGAGCGTCCCAAAGACGGTCGCGCTGCGCGGCCGGAGCACAGTTCTTCAGGCGTGCAGTTTACCACCCGCCTGGTCATCCGGGAAGACGTTCGGCCAGCCGTCTGCCGGCCGCTGTCTCGGCTTTGGGCGCCGCCGGCGGGCCGCGCCGTCCACACGTTTTCCACAGGGGCTTCGCTGCCCAGAGCCAGAACTTCGGCATTCCGGGGCTGCTCTGCCTGCTTTCGCTCCCGCCTCATGACCGCTCGACTCATCTCCTCGCGACTTGGACACTTTTGTAGGCGTCAAACTTCATGCCGCAATGCGAAATGGCCGCGCCTTCCGTCGAAAGAACGTCCAGAGGGAAGCGCGCCCGATCAGCGCTGTGGATTTCCTGTGGACGGAGATCGCACCATCTCCGACGCAAGGCGTATCAGCGTGTCCGGCATGTTCAGATCGGGATCGTCCAGCACGCGATCGAGCAGTGCAGTGAGAATTTCACCTACACGTTTGCCGGGCGCGATTCCGGTGACGGCCATCACCTCCTCGCCGCCGATCGCGAGGTCCGTGACCTTGAGCGCCGCGGCGCGGCGAAGCTCGGACTGGAAGCGCGCCTCGAGCTGCTCCTGGTTCTCCAGGCCCTCCCGCACCAACCTTCCCCGCCCCTGCAGGTCGGCGCGCCGCAGCTGCCAGAGGGCGGGCAGCGCGTCGGGTCCGATGCGCGCGATCGTCCGCCGCACGGTGGCGTCGTTCCACTCGGGCAAGTAGTGCCAGTTGTGCTCCCGAACCAGGAGCGCCACGCGCTCGACCTCGCGGTGCGGGTACCGCAGCCGCAGCAGGATTTCCCGCGTCATCTCCTCGCCGACGAGCTCGTGCTTGTAGAAGGTGTGCTCGCCCCGCGGGTCGGGCGGCTGCGCGCTGCGCGGCTTTCCCACGTCGTGCAGCAGCGCCGCCAGGCGGACGGTCAGGTCGCGCGGCGCGAAGTCCACCACGCGCAGCGTGTGCCGGAAGACGTCATACGCATGGTACGCGTTCTGCTCGAACGCGATGCCTTCGAGGAGCTCCGGCGCGATGCGGGCGAGAAGACCGGTCCGGCGGAGCAGCCGGATTCCGCGGCTGGCGGGATCGCCCCGGACGAGCAGCTTGCTCAGCTCCTCGCGCACGCGTTCCCAGGCGACCTTGGCGAAGACGTCCAATGCCTGCGGGATCGCCCGCTCGGTGGGCCGGTCGAGCGCGAGCCGCAGCGTGCTGGCGAACCGGACCGCGCGAAGGGGCCGCAGGCCGTCCTCGCGAAAGCGATCGAGCGGCTCCCCGACGGCGCGCAGGAGTCCCCGCCGCAGGTCCCGGGCGCCGCCGAACGGATCGCGCAGCTCGCCCGCCAGCGGATCCCAGGCCATGGCATTCACCGTGAAGTCGCGGCGGGCGAGATCGCCGTCGATGTCGCCGAGGAAGACGACGGAGCTGGGCCGGCGCCCGTCCAGGTATGGTCCTTCGCCGCGGAAGGTGGTCACCTCCACCTGGTGCTCGTCATCGGCGAGCACCGTGACGGTGCCGTGCGCGATGCCGGTGGGCGCGGTGCGCGGGAAGAGGCGCTGCACCTCCTCGGGGCGCGCATCGGTGGCGACGTCGAAGTCCTGCGGAGGCGTGAGCTTCTCGCCCTCCGCGATGCGCAGCAGGTCGCGGACGGCGCCGCCCGCGAGCCATGCCTGCTTGTTCGCGCCGCGCAGCGTGCGCAGCACGCCCAGCACGGCGTGCGGGACCAGCCCGCGATCGGGGAGGCGGGTGGTGGTCGCGTCCGGCATCGGCGCTGCGTCTAGCACGCCTCCCCCGAAAGCGCAGCGCCCTGTTGGTTGCCGAACGGTCGGACAAGGCCAACCTTCCACAGGGGACCGAAGGCGGGGGCGGACATGCGGGCGGTCGGGGGAGCGGTTGTTGCGACGATGGCGTTTCTCGGATGCGGTTCCGGGAGCGTGGCGCCCGGGGCCGGCTCGGCGGGCCCGCCGGGGGTCGCACCAGGGATGGCGGTCGTCGCAGTCGAGCTCACCGGCCAGGGCGGAGGACACGTGCGTTCGCCCGACAAGTCCATCGACTGTCCCGGGACCTGCGGCATGACCGCGACGATCGGGGCGACCATTGCTCTCGCCCAGGAAGCCGAGCCGGGTTCCATCTTCGTCGGTTGGGGGGGCGGGTGCAGCGGCCCTGGCGCGTGTAGCTTGACCGTGAAGAGTGGTGTCACGGTCTGGGCGCATTTCGAAAAGAGCGCACCGCTGCCGCCTGCCGCGCAATGCGCAGGCGTCGTCGGCACAGCCCCGCCGCCCGTCTCGCACGGGATTCCGATGGCGGGGAACTTCACCTGCCTTCCGGGTCTCGGAGACTCTGCCGGAACGCTGGGCCTCCTCACCCAAGGCAGCAGGCCAGGCGACGGGACGTGCATGTCCTGTACGCGGCAGCGCAACTTTTCCTTCGTCGACGAAACCAGCGGACAGGAGAAGAACTTCGCCGGATTTCTCGGCTCATCCGGAACGCACGAGGCGATCCTGCCGCAGCCCGAAGGGTTCGTCATAGTGACCTTCGTGCCCAGCGGGCCGGCATTCCTGAGCGCGACGCACTACGACCGGAGCGGAAGGGCGGTTTCCCGGAGCAATCCGATGCTCGGCGCGCCCGTGGTCAAGGAAGCGGCGCCTGGCGGCGTTCTCTATGCGGGGGACTTCAATGCCCAGGATCAGGACTTGCGCAAGGCGCCGCGCCATCAGGCCTGCTTCCTGAACCAGGACCTCAGCATCCGCTGGTGCAAGGACCTCGCGTCGAAGGGACCGGTGG
>JBJMQJ010000175.1:0-7497 GCA_045802765.1 Myxococcales bacterium | reverse complement strand
GCGGTTCGCGCCGACGCGACCGTTGCCGAGCTATCTCACCGCCTTCGCCGTGGGCCCCTGGGAACGGATCGACGCGGGGAAGGCGGGGGAGGGCGGCACGACCGTGGGCGTGATCGTGCCGGAGGGCCTTTCGCCGCAGGCTGGCTGGGCCAAGGAGATCACGCCGCAGATCGTGCCGCGGCTGGAGGGGTGGTTCGGAATCGCGTACCCCTTTGAGAAGCTCGACGTCATCGCCGTTCCGCTCGCTCGCGGCGCGATGGAAAACGTCGGGCTCGTCACCTACGGTTCGACGCTCCTCCTCGTGCCTCCCGGCGAGGATACCCCTGCCTTCCGCCGCGCGCAGGCGAGCGTCTCCACCCACGAGCTCGCCCACATGTGGTTCGGAGATCTGGTCACCAACGCCTGGTGGGACGACCTGTGGCTGAACGAGGCGTTCGCCACCTGGATGACCTACAAGGCGCTGGAGTCGTGGCATCCGGAATGGGGCGCGGCGCTGGATCGCGTCGGAGCGCGCGGGCGCGCGTTGGCCGCGGACAGCCTGCTCACGGCGCGGCGCATCCGCCAGCCGATCGAGTCGGACGACGACATGCTCAACGCGTTCGACGCGATCACCTACCAGAAGGGCGCGTCGGTCATCCACATGTTCGAGCAGTTCGTCGACCCGGAAAAGTTCCGCCGCGGCGTCCAGCGCTATCTGAAGGCGCACGCGTACTCCAGCGCGACCGCGAGCAACTTCCTCTCCGACGTCTCCAACGAGGCGGGCGTGGACATCCAGCCGGCCTTCTCCACCTTCCTCGACCAACCCGGCGTCCCGCTCGTCACCGCGCAGCTGCGCTGCGATCCGGGAAAGCCACCCCGCTTGGAGCTGTCGCAGGAGCGATACGTTCCGCTGGGCGCGGAGCCGACCGCGGAGCAGCGGGAACAGGTCTGGCAGGTGCCGGTCTGCGCACGGTGGACCGGCGGCCGCACGTGCGTGCTCCTGGCGACGAAGTCCGCCTCCGCCGAGCTGCCTGCCCCGCGCTGTCCCGCGGACCTCGTCGCGAACGGCGGTGCGGCCGGGTACTACCACCTGGCCGCCCACGAGGAGCGGCTGCTGGCGGACGGCGGGCGGCGCCTCTCGCCGGCGGAACGCGTGGGCGCCTTGCAGGATCTGGTCGCCCTCTCGCGCGCCGGAAGGCTGGCCCACGACGAGCTGCTGCGGGTCGTTGCGCCGCTGGCGCGCGATGCCGACCGGCACGTAGTGGAAGCGACCATCGCGGTGGCGAGCGGAGTGCGCGACGACAGCGTGCTCCGCGAGAGCGAGCTGCCGCAGTACCGCCGCTGGATTCGCGAGCTGTACTCGCCCCGGGCGCGGCAGCTGGGATGGACGCCGCGGCGGGGCGAGTCCGACGAGCTGAAGCTGCTCCGCGCCTCGCTGCTGAAAGTGCTGGGCCATGCCGCCGACGACCCGGACGTCGTCGCGCAGGCGCGTACCCGGGCGCGGGCGTGGCTCGCGGATCGGCGCGCGGTCGATGCGACCCTGGTCCCCGTTGCCTTGACGGTCGCGGCCGAGCACGGCGACCGGCCCCTCTTCGATGCGCTGCATGGCGCGGCCCGCAAGGAAACCGACCGGCATCACCGGCTGCTGCTCCTCGAGGCGATGGGCAGCTTCCGGGACCCGGCCATCGCTCGGGCTGCCATGCGCGTCGCGCTCTCCGACGAGTTCCCCGCGCGCGAGGCGATCACCCTGGTCTACGGCGCCACGCACTCCGTCGAGGCGCGGGGAGCGGCGTACGACTTCGTCCGCGAGAATTTCGGCGAGCTTGCGGGGAAGCTGCCGGTCCGCGAGGCGGCCGGTCTGGTCGCCGCGGGCTCCGCCCTGTGCGACGAGTCGAAACGGACCGACGTCGAGGCCTTCTTCCGCGAGCGGATGGCGGGGCTGCCAGGCGGTCCGCGCCGCTATGCGCAGGCCGTCGAGCAGCTCCGCACCTGTGCCGCTTTCCGCGCCGCGCAGACACAGGCGGTGTCACGATTCTTCTCCGCCCCGCGCGCATCGCGGTAGACTTCGCCCCCGTGGCGGCCGGCAAGGAAAAAAGGAAATACACGCGCGTGAGGCCCCGCGGGGTCGTCGCGCACGTCCGCGGGCCCTCGGCGGCCTTCGCGTGCCAGGTGGAGAACCTCTCCGCGGGTGGGCTGTTCCTGCGCACCGAGCAGCAGCTCCCGCAGGGGACGGCCGTGAGGATCGAGCTGGTCAAGCCGGGCGGCCGCAAGCCGCTCCACCTGGCCGGCCTGGTCGCCGGGGTGATCACTGCCGAGGAGGCCGCGAGCGCGCGGTTCATCCCCGGCCTCGGCGTGCAGTTCACCGAGATCGAGGCGGACGAAGCGGATCGCCTCGAGGAGCTGCTCACCGCGCTGGGGATCGAGCGCATGCAGGCGGTGGTGGCGCCCGAGCTGCGCCGCACCTCTCCCGGGCGGACGGCGCGGGAAGAAGAAGTCCCCTGGCCCTCTCCGGGCGCTGCGCGCCGCGCAGGCCCCGCCAGGGGATCGGCGGCCGACCCCGAGGCGATCCTGCGCGACATCAGCGAGGCGCTCGAAGCGGAGGAGGCCCCGCTCGCCACCTCGAAGCCGGCGCTGCCGCCGCAGCCGGCGGCGCCGCCTCCACCCAACGCGGAGCCGCAGCAGTCCGAGGTGGCCCGCATGATGACCCAGATCCGCGGGCTGCTCTTCCAGCTGGCCGACGTGCAAGCGCGGCTCCGGCAGCGCGAGGCGGAGATCCACGACCTGCGGGCGCAGCTCGACGATGCCCGCGAGCAGATCGAGCAGCTGGAGCGGGGCGCCGAACCGCGGCGCCCGAACTGACATCTGATCGACCGTGGCCGAGGTCCCCCTGCCGACGGAGCAGCGCGCGCGCTCGGCCTTGGGAGTCGCGGCGGCGATCCTCTACGTCTTCCTCTGGGCGAGCGCCTTCGTCCCGAGCCGCATCCTCGCGCGGGGCGCTCCCCCGCTGACCATCCTGGCCGTCCGGTTCATCCTCGCCGGCGGGTTGCTCTTCGCGGGCGTCTGGGCCGCGAAGCTGCCCGTGCCGCGCGATGGCGGAACCTGGCTGCGCCTGTTCGCGGTGGGACTCGGCGGGAACGCCCTGTACCTCGGGCTGAGCTACGAGGCGTTGCGGCACATGTCGGCCGGGATGGGCTCGATCGTAGCCAGCACGAATCCGCTCATCCTCGCGCTGGTCGCGCCGTGGCTGCTCCGCGAGCCGCTCACGGTGCGCAAGGCGACCGGGCTCGTGCTGGGTTTCGCCGGCGTGGTGCTCGCCATGCATACGCGAGCGGGATCGAGCGCGGCGCGCCCGGTGGACGTCCTGCTCGCGCTGGCCGGCGTCCTGTCGTTCGTCTTCTCCAACGTGCTCTTCAAGCGGATGCGCGCGCGGCCGCATCCGGTGGTGCTGAATGCGGCGCAGCTGTTCTGCGCCGGGGTCGCGCTGGTCCCAGCGGCGCTGCTCATCGAGGGCCCGCCGCACATCCAGTGGACGGCGCCGCTCGTGACCAGCCTCGCTTTCCTCATCGTGGTGCTCAGCGTGGGCGCGTCGATGCTCTGGTTCTGGATCCTTCAGCACGGCGAGGCGAGCCGCGTCAGCGCGTACTTCTTCCTCACCCCCGTCTTCGGCTTGCTGCTCGGCGCGGCGCTGCTGGGCGAGCCGCTCACCCCGATGGACGGCGTGGCGCTGGTGGTGATCGCGACCGGGCTGTGGCTCGTCTAGAACCACTCCGGACGCATCGTCGAATACGAATCGTCGGCAGAGCGGCACAGCGCGCAGAGCTGGTCGATGCGGGGGACCTCGGTGGCGAACCAGTACCGCGCCGCGGCGAGCTTGCCCTGGTAGAAATCGGAAGAGGCGGGGTCGCGGCGTAACCCCTCCCGCGCCGCTGCGGCCTGGAGCAGCCACTGCCAGGCCACCACCGCGATGGAGAACAGCTCCATGTAGTCGGAGGAGTTGCGCATCATCGCCTCGCGATCGCCCAGCGAACCGAGATGCATGGTGGTCTCGCCAATCGTCGCCAGCGCTCGAGCGAGTTGCCCGCTCTGATCCGGATCGACGCCCGGACGCTGGCAATCCGAGATGACCTGCTCGGCGAGCGCGCGCAGGGACGCGCCGCCCGCGCCGAGCACCTTGCGGCCGAGGAGATCGAGGGCCTGGATCCCGCTGGTCCCCTCGTGCAGCGAGTTCAGCTTCTGGTCCCGCATCCACGCCTCGGGAAGGTACTCGCTGGTGTACCCGTAGCCGCCGTGCACCTGCACGGCGAGCACGTTCGCCTCGAAGCCCTTCTCCGCGGGGAACGTCTTCGCCACCGGCGTGAGCAGGTCGAGGAGCATCGAGCAGCGGCTCCGATCGGCCTCGCTCTCCGCGTGGTCAGCCAGGTCGGAAAGACGCGCGCATGCGGCGAGCAACGAGAAGGCTCCTTCCACGATCGCCTTCTGCCGCAGCAGCATGCGCCGCACGTCGGCGTGCTGGACGATGGGCACCGGCGGGCTGCGCGGATCGCGCGACGAGAGCGGCCGGCCTTGCGTGCGCGTGCGCGCGTACTCGAGCGCTTCCCGATAGGCGACGTACGCGGTCGTCACGCCATTCATGCCGACCATCAGCCGCGCGGAGTTCATCATCTGGAACATGTGCGCGAGCCCCTGGTGCGCCGTTCCGACCAGCCATCCGCGGCAGTCGCCCCGCTCGCCGAAGTTGAGCGCGATGCTCGGCAGCCCGCGCCAGCCCAGCTTGTGGAAGACGCCGGCGGAGTGGCAGTCGTTGTCGACCAGCGCGCCGTCGGGGCCCGGCCGCAACCGAGGTACGGCGAAGAGCGAGATTCCCTTCACTCCGGCCGGCGCGCCCTCGATGCGAGCGAGCGCGAGATGGACCACGTTTTCGGTGAAGTCCTGGTCGCCGCCCGAGATGAACACCTTGTTGCCGTCGAGCAGGTAATGCCCGCCCGAGGTGGACCGCGCGCGCGTGCGCACGTCGGCGAGGCTGGAGCCGGCCTGCGGCTCGGTGAGCGCCATGGTCCCGCTCCACGCGCCGCCGTACATGCGGGGGAGGAATGTCTCGCGCAGCGACTCGCTGCCGAACTCCTCGACGAGGTGTCCGGCGCCGGCGGTGAGCCCGACGTAGCCCATCGCCGCCGCGTTCGCGGCCATCAGGTACCCTGCGCCCATCTCCGCCACGATGGCGGGCATCTGCTGGCCGCCGACCGCGGCGGGGCGCGTCGCGCAGGTGAGGCCGAGCTCGACGAGGCGGGGCCAGATCTCGCGCATCGCCGGGTGCACGCGGACGCGCCCGTCGACGAGCTTCGGCGGTTCCTGGTCCATCGGGCGGTAGGCGGGGAAGAGCACCTCGCGGGCGAGCTTGCGGGCGCTGGCGAGGAAGGGGTCGAACGTTTCACGTCCGTGGTCGGCGAAATAGGGCAGGGCGCAGAGCTCCAGCGCGCCGTGGACCTCGTAGAGCTGGAACGCGACGTCGCGGTCGGAGAGCAGCGGGTTGGCCATGCCGCGAGTCTAGATCGTACAGTGAGCCGTGGCGCGCGGCATCGGGCTGGGGCTCCTGGCGGCGGCGCTGTTCGGCGCCAGCATTCCGCTGACCAAGCTGCTGGCGGCGGAGGCCGATCCGCTCGTGCTCGCGGGGTTGCTCTATCTGGGAGCGGGAGCCGCGCTCGCGCTGTTACGCCTGTTGCGGCCCGGCCGGGAACCGAAGCTGCGCCGGTCTGACGCGCCGTGGCTCCTGGGCATCGTCGGCGCGGGCGCGATCGCGGGTCCCGTGCTCCTGGTGCTGGGCCTGCGGCGACTCCCCGGCGTGCCCGCCTCCCTGCTGCTCAACCTGGAGGCGCCGCTCACGGCCGCGCTGGCGGTCGCGGCCTTCGGCGAGCACCTGGGCCGCCGAGGCTGGGCGGCAGCGGCGCTGCTCGCCGGCGGCGCGGCGGCCCTCGCGGCGGCGCCCGGCGCGCTCCGTCTGGACGGTCTCGGCGCCACGGCCCTGGTGTGCGCCTGCGCGGCCTGGGCGCTGGATACGAACCTCACCCAGCGGCTCTCGCTTCGCGATCCCGTCGCGCTGGTGCGCTTCAAGGGATTGGCGGGCGGAGCGTGCACCCTCCTCCTCGGCCTCGCGCTCGGAGACAAGCTACCCGGTGCGCGCGAGACCGCGGCGGCGTTGGCGGTCGGCGCGCTCGGCTACGGAGCCTCGATCGTCTGGCACGTCGAGGCGCTGCGCGTGCTCGGCGCCGCGCGGCAGTCGGCGCTGTTCGCCACGGCGCCCTTCGCGGGAGCCTTGCTGTCCGTCCCGCTCCTGGGTGAGCGCTTCATGTTGCGCGAAACCCTCGCGGCGGCGTTGATGGCCACGGGCGTCGCGCTCCTCGCCCGCGAGCGCCACGAGCACCCCCACCTCCACGAGCCGATCGAGCACGAGCACCTGCACGTCCACGACGAGCACCACCAGCACGATCACGCCGTTCCGATCTCCGAGCCGCACACCCACGTGCACCGGCACGACGAGGTCGTGCACTCCCACCCCCACGCCTCCGACGCGCACCACCGCCACAAGCACTGAATGGGGACACCATACGCAACTGCCGTGCCTGGCACGGCAGTTGCGTATGGTGTCCCCAGAACTAGAGATTGACTCGTTGCATGGCGGCGGCGGGATAGCGCGCTCCGGCGGCGACGCCCTTCGGCGCCACTTCGTCGATGCGGCGCAGATCTTCCTGGGTCAGCTTCACGCCGACCGCTCCCGCGTTCTCCTCCAGGTACTTGCGCTTCTTGGTGCCCGGGATCGGCACGATGTCGTCTCCGCGCGCGAGCAGCCACGCCAGCGCGAGCTGCGCCGGAGTGCAGCGCTTCTCCGAGGCGATCTGACGCACCCGCTCGACCAGCCGCAGGTTCCGCTCGAAGTTCTCGCCCTGGAACCGCGGATGGTTGCGCCGGTAGTCGTCGGCGGGCAGATCCTCGAATCGCTGGAAGCGCCCGGTGAGGAACCCGCGACCGAGCGGGCTGTACGCGACGAAGCCGATGCCCAGCTCGCGCACCGTGGGCAGGATCTCGTCCTCGACGTCCCGGCTCCAGAGCGAGTACTCCGTCTGCAGCGCCGAGATCGGATGCACCTCGTTCGCCCGCCGGATGGTGCGGGGCGCCGCCTCGGAGAGGCCGAGGTAGCGCACCTTGCCAGCCTTCACCAGGTCCGCCATCGCGCCCACCGTCTCCTCGATGGGCACCTCGGTGTCCACCCGGTGCTGGTAGTACAGATCGATGTGATCGGTGCCCAGGCGCTGCAGCGAGCCTTCGCACGCCTTGCGCACGTACTCGGGCTTTCCGCTGACGCCCAGGAAGCTCCCGTCCTCGCCCCGCACGTTGCCGAATTTGGTGGCGAGCACCACCTGGTCGCGCTTGCCGCGGATGGCCTTCCCCACCAGCCGCTCGTTGCTGAACGGCCCGTACATGTCCGCGGTGTCGAGGAAGGTGATGCCCAGCGCGATGGCCCGC